>JAPLBX010000106.1 GCA_026392535.1 Actinomycetota bacterium | reverse complement strand
ACGGATATAAGGAATCAATCCGCTAACTGTCATGGCAGAAAAACCCAAGTAGGTAGTGGTTTGCTCATTGTTAGAAATAGCCCAAAGCGTGAACGAAACAAAAAGTGCGAAATCGGTAACCCGGTCCATAACGCTGTCTAAAAAGGCTCCAGACTTAGAAACCGAATTCGATAATCTAGCCATAGTCCCATCAAGCAAATCAGCTGCCACAAGTGGAATAAGCAGAAAAAGTGCTATCGAAAATTCTCCGTTAGGAATCGTGATTAGGGCAATCAAACTCGAAGTTAACGCCCCCACGACTGTTACGTGATTTGCCTTTAACCCCAAACGTAGGAGTCCTTTAGCAATTGGATCAACCACATTGGATGCCAATGCACGTGTCTTTTCGTTATCTAACATCGTCCCATGCCTGTGCTAGAAGTTCGCGAGTTTCGTTTAGTAACTGAGGCAATACTTTGGTTTTCCCGATCACTGGCATGAAATTTGCATCCCCAACCCAGCGAGGCACGACGTGTTGGTGGAGGTGCCCGACTATGCCGGCACCTGCTTGACTGCCTTGGTTCATCCCAATGTTGAAGCCGTGTGCACCTGAGACTTTTCTAAGAACTCGCATTGATTGAGCTGTTAAATCTGCAATGTCTTTCATTTCTTCAGCAGTTGCCTCGTCGTAATTTCCAAAGTGTCGAAAAGGGCAAATCATTAAGTGCCCAGTGTTGTATGGATATAGATTCAAAATTACGAATGCTGTTTCTCCACGTTTAACTATCAAAGACTCATCATGACTAAGAGTCGGAGTGCGGCAAAATGGACAATCGTCTACGTGAGGCGCTGCACCCGCTTTGATGTACTCAATTCGATGCGGCGCCCAAAGTCGATCCCATTCTTCTGCCATGACAGCACCTATCCCCGACTTTCAACTGCAGCGACAATTTCAGCAATAGCGTCTGCAATCAAGACGCCATTCTTTTGTTCACCATTTCGGTAACGGAAAGAAACTGCACCCTTTTCAACATCTTCATCGCCAACGATCAACATAAAGGGAACTTTTTGTTGTTGAGCGGTACGAATTTTCTTTTGCATACGCTCGTCAGATGAGTCAACTTCAACCCGGATGCCAGCGGACTTCAACTTTTGAGCCACATCAAACAAATAGTCCTGATGTGCTGCAGCCACCGGAATTCCAACAACCTGAACTGGTGAGAGCCAGGCTGGGAATGCGCCCGCGTAATGTTCAAGCAAAACCCCGAAGAATCTTTCGATCGAACCAAATAGAGCGCGGTGAATCATGATTGGTTGCTGACGAGTTCCATCCGATGCGGTGTATTCCAAATCAAAACGCTTTCCCATTTGGAAATCAACTTGAATAGTAGACATCTGCCAAGTGCGACCAATCGCATCTCGCGCTTGCACCGAAATCTTTGGTCCGTAGAAAGCAGCTCCACCTGGGTCTGGCACTAAATCCAAACCGCTGGATTTTGCTGCTTCTTCAAGCGCGGCAGTAGCTTCCGCCCAATCTTCATCACTACCCACAAATTTCTCTTCATTACGAGTAGACAACTCGAGATAGAAATCATTCAAACCGTAATCGCGTAGCAATTGCAAAACAAACTTCAATAAATCCTTTAGTTCATCCTGCATCTGTTCGCGACTGCAGTAAATGTGTGCATCGTCTTGCGTCATGCCGCGAACTCGAGTTAAGCCGTGTACTACTCCGCTTTTTTCGTAGCGGTAAACGGATCCAAACTCAAATAGTCGCAATGGAAGTTCGCGGTAAGAACGACCCCTTGATTTGTAAATTAGATTATGAAAAGGGCAATTCATTGGCTTTAAGAAATAATCTTGACCTTGCCGTTTGATTTCACCATTTTCATCACGCTCTTCATCGAGGCGCATTGGTGGGAACATTCCGTCACGGTAAAAATCCAAATGTCCAGAAGTCTCAAAAAGATTTGATTTAGTGATGTGGGGCGTGTAAACAAATTCATATCCAGCATCTTCGTGCCTACTGCGTGAATAATCTTCCATCGCTCGACGAATAATTCCGCCTTTAGGATGAAAAACTGAATAATCTTCCATCGCTCGACGAATAAGTCCGCCGTTAGGATGAAAAACGGCTAATCCGCTGCCAATTTCTTCGGGGCAAGAAAATAAATCAAGTTCAGTTCCCAGTCTCCGGTGATCGCGACGTTCTGCTTCGGCAATAGCTTCCAAATGCGCACGAAGTCCATCTTTTGTCGGCCAAGCAGTTCCATAGATTCGCTGAAGTTGCGGATTCTTTTCACTACCCCGCCAATAAGCAGCGGCAGTGCGCATTAATTTGAAAGCATTAGTTTGGATGTACTTTGTATCCGGAACATGTGGGCCACGACATAAATCGCCCCAGCATTTCTCACCTGTCTTGCCATCGACGTTGTCGTAAATCGAAAGCTCAACTCCGCCAACTTCCATAACATCTGAATCCACTCCGCCTTTAATCGCGATGAGTTCTAGTTTGAATGGCTCGTTGGCAAGTTCCGCTAAAGCTTCTTTTTCTGAGATAACTCGTCGAGAAAATTTCTGACCTGATTTAATTATTTCGACCATTCTATTTTCAATTGCAGTGACATCTTCAGGTGTGAATGGCTGCTGGGTCATAAAGTCGTAGTAGAAACCATCTTTGATAGGTGGGCCAATTCCTAGCCGAGTTTGTGGGAATAAATCCTGAACCGCTTGAGCTGTGACATGCGCAGCGGAATGCCGCAAAACTGCTAGGCCTTCTTCGCTATCAATTCCTACAGCTTCGACACTGTCGCCATTTTGTAAAACAGTCGAAAGATCTCGTAGCTCATTGTTGATGCGGGCCACAACTACAGTGCGATTGGTGTTGCCAACCGCGTCAAAAGCTGTCGCTCCTGAGGGCAATTCGACAGATTTGCCAGCCACGTTGATAGAGATTGCACCCATGAGACTTAAAGACACCTTTCGTTATGGCGGCAGATTACCCTGACGCGCACATACTTGAGGCTAAAACTGTCCGATTTCACCCGATAATGCTCAACATTTGCACTAATTACGTGCAAACAGTTGGAATCCAGCTCCCTTGAGGGTGATCTTGAATTTGCTCTTTAAATTCACTTTTGCCCCATCTGTGAATCTCAAATACTTACCTGGCTTGTCTAATGTGACGGTGACAGTTTGAGTGGTCTTGCGAAGATTGACCAAAGTCAAGACAACATTGCTACCTTTTTGTCGCTTGTAGACCAAAACTTTGTCATTGTTTGTGGTGACACCTTTTAGTTCGCCACCTGTGAAGCTATTTAGAGCTCGATTACTTTTCTTAAATGAAATCAATTTCTTGTAAAAGGCTGTCATCGGCGATTTGGTCCAAACAATTTCATCCTTGTCAAAGAAGGCAAGCCGACGTTTCAATCCAATTTCTTGCCCGCTATAAATCAAAGGGATTCCAGGATATGTGAAATAGAGGGCGGAGAAAGACTTTACAAATTTTCCATATCGTTCATATTCCGTACCGTTCCAAGAATTTTCGTCGTGATTCGTAATAAACGTCATCGGAAAAGTTCCGGTTGGATATTTTGTACGTTCCCAGGCAACAAATGTTTTGAAATAGAATGTGCGTTTATCTCCCACAGCCAATCCGCGCATTTGATCTTGAAGTTTCCAGCCATAGTTAGCGGAAAACGCAGATTGCAAAAGTAACGAATTATTGCTGTCTTCAGCTAGCATGAATAGCGGTTTGATTTGGTTAAGAACTGACCGAGCATCATTCCAAAAACCAGTTGGCACAGCACCAGCAACGTCACATCGAAATCCATCGATATCAAACTCTTCAACCCAGTAACTCATGGCGTCAACCATCGCGGCACGCAAATTCTGATTGTCGTAATTAAGGTCTGCAACATCGGTCCAGTCGGTTCCTGGTGGCCAAACAATGTCGCCATTTTCGTCCTGGGTGTACCAATTCGGATGATCAGTAATCCATGGGTGATCCCAACCCGTGTGGTTCGCAACCCAATCCAAAATCACTTTAAAGCCGAAACTGTGAGCCTCATCCATTAGCTCATGGAAGTCGGCATTGTTTCCAAAGTTTGGATTAACAGCTTCGTAATCCGCAATCGAATAATAGGAACCAAGAGTTCCCTTACGGTTAAGTTCTGAAATTGGAAAGATCGGCATTAGCCACAGAATATCTACACCGAGAGCCTTGAGTCGCGGTAAATGTTCGCGAAATGCGTCGAAGGTTCCGTCTTCTGTGTATTGGCGAATGTTGACTTCGTAGATGACTGCATCTTTGACCCAGTTAGGGGTTGCGGAATCACTTACTGTGATTGCGTCTGATTTAATTTTCGGAACTAAAACAATCGCAAGAGCCACAACCAGAACCAATAAGATTGAAAACACAATTTTTAGTTTGCGCTTATTTTCTTTATTCGCTTTTAACTTTGCTCTCTCAAGTCCCCATTCAAAAACTCTGCGAAGCGGTAAAGATAACTTATGTGCCCAAGCAAACTCAGAGCCCAAAATAATTAGTCCAAGGAATATTGCTGCCCAGCCAGGTCCCGGTAGAACAAGCATTGCTACACCAGCGACAAGGCACCCAAAACCAATGAGCAAAATTGTTAACCGCCAGAAGATGTGTGTAATAGGTCTGCGACGAGCCCAAGATTGCATACGTAAATGCAGCGGTGGCGTTGCTTCCATAGCGCCTTCTGCATCTTCAATAATCTCTTCAGCTAATTCATGGAGATTTTCATTTTTTGACTTATCTTCATCCATCGTTTTCTTCCATCCATTTGCTGAAATTCACTTGTAATTCTTTCGTGACTGAACCTATTGGGAAAGTCTTGTCATTGATTTTGGTGACCGGTTGAATATTTCGCGTTGTTGAAGTTAAGAAAACTTCATCCGCATAAAGCAAATCTTCAGCCGTAAAACTAAGTTCCGAAAACCGAATCTGTTTTGGTATTGATTCGATAACAGCATTCCGAGTAATTCCTGGTAGTAAACCATCAATGACCGGTGGAGTAAGTACAACTTTGTTTTTCACTATGAAAACATTCGACCCTGTTCCTTCGCAGACATTTCCCGCTAGGTTCAGCAAAATCGCTTCTGAAGCAGCTAATTTTTTAGCTCGGCTTAGCGCTAGGACGTTTTCTGCATAAGAGATCGTTTTGGCACCCGCAAGTGGCGATCTTTCGTTGCGAACTATGTCGCTAATCACCACTTCGGCTGAATCTGGCCAGGGTTTTGATTCAGACCAAACCACAATCAAAGTCCAGCCATTAGATCTGATGGACCCAAGTTCGCCTGGTCCGCTAGTGGCAGTTATCCGAATTCTTCCAATAGCAGATTTCACTATCTCTTCTTGGGCAAGTAATTGTGAGATTGCAATTCTTATTTCATCAAGACTTGGTATTAGTAAATCCAAGAGCTGGGCCGAGCGTTGCAATCTTGCTAAATGACGTTCAAGCAAAACAGCCTTGCCATTGATTGTCTTCAAGGTCTCAAAAATTCCATCGCCAACCGTGAGACCATGGTCATTTGCTGAGACTAGCGGCGCAGTAACCAGCCCGCCTCCCTCATTGGAGGAAACCCAAGACTTCATCGATTCCCTTCCAGCGGACCGCTTGCAATTTCAATCAGCTTATTTGCCTTCAACTCAGTTTCGAGCCATTCCATTTCTGGCGTGCTTCCCCAAGTAATTCCAGCACCTGCTCCGAATCTTAATTGGGTACCGGATTTCCAGAATGTTCGAATTGCGACTGAGAGCTCTGCCGTATTTGATTCGTTATCAACCCAACCAATTGCGCCGCAATAAATATCGCGTTTAGGCTCATTCTTATCGATAAATTTCAAAGCGCTGCTTTTAGGCGCACCGGTCACAGATCCGGGTGGAAATGTGGCACTAATGATTTCCTGCCAACCTATTCCACTTTTCAGTTGACCACTAACAGTAGAAACTAAGTGATCTAGATTGGGTAGCTTCATCCGCTCAAGCAACTGCGGGACAGCAATGCTTGCTGTTTTACATATTTGAGAAAGATCATTTCGGACTAAGTCAACAATCATGATATTTTCGCTAATATCTTTATCAAGAAACTCTTCCCCAGGTTCGACGGTACCCTTTATTGGCGAACTAGAAATTACATTTCCATCTAGTTTGAGAAATAATTCTGGCGACGCGCTCGCAATATTAACTGCGTCTATTCCAAATTGAGTAAGCCGTGAATCCTGAATGCAGATAAGACTCGCGTACTTACTTGGATATTTTGAGTGCAACAAATGAAATAGGCCAGAAATTTCATTTCCCTCAACCCAATCAGATGAATACTGGTGGCAAACATTCACCTGATAGAAATCGCCTGCTGCTATTTGTTGCTGAGCATCCTGCACTAATTGTTGATATTGCTCTGGCGAAATATTTGACTGCCATTTCCCAGCTCCATTCCAAATTCCAGTGGGAGCTTTTCCGTTTTCCCAGTTTTCAAATTTGAAACCTAAAACCAAACCTTCGAAATATCCAATCACCAACCACTTGCCACCTTTTGCAATCTCAGAAAGATCGTTTGTTACCTGTGACAAGTTCGTCGCCAACTGACCATTTAGGTAGGCATACGGCTGGCTCATGGGGCAACCTTAGGTAATGACCGCTTGACCCCAAATTGGTTAAGCACGCTTAATCGGGTAATCTCCCGCCCCGACCCCTGCTCAAAAGGCATGAGTCATGCGGATGTAGCGCAGTTGGTAGCGCATCACCTTGCCAAGGTGAATGTCGCGGGTTCGAGTCCCGTCATCCGCTCGGCGCAGGTTCTTGAGCCTCGCGGTGGAGTGGCCGAGAGGCGAGGCAAGGGACTGCAAATCCCTCTACACGGGTTCAAATCCCGTCTCCACCTCAATTAATTTCTAGATCACAATTTCATATGGTCGATTGGCGCAGTTGGTTAGCGCGCTTCCTTGACATGGAAGAGGTCGC
>JAPLBX010000049.1 GCA_026392535.1 Actinomycetota bacterium | reverse complement strand
CGAGACGGGTCTAGGTTCCATAGGCCCAGACCTGCGCTGCGGTTTTGAGCTTTGTCGAAATGTGCGATTGGGTAACGAAGTGGTAAGCCGATGTGAATTGCATTCGAGATGGACCCTTTGACAGTTTCCACCACCTGGGTTGCAAACCTAGCGCCAACTCGGTTGGCCAGCCCTGGTTTTGCATTTGCTTCATGAACCACAATCGGTATTTTCAAAGCCCTGGCTGCGAAATATGCTGGTAAAGCCACATAACCGCCAAAACCAATTAATACATCAGCATTTGTTTCAACGAGGTGTTGTCTGGCTTGAGAAATAGCCACATGCAGACGATTTGGTAATGTGAAAAGATCTTTGTTGATGCGCCTTGGAAGCGGAACCGGTGAGATGAGGGTTAATTCATATCCACGAGCTGGCACCAAGGTGGTCTCTAACCCTTTAGAGGTGCCGAGAATTGATATTGAATCACCACAATTACGTGAGCGAATTTCATCAGCGGTATTGAGCGCAGGTTCAATATGACCGGCAGTTCCACCACCCGCTAAGACGATATGCATTAATCCCTACTTCGAACTTCTTTAATTTGCGAGTTATTACGAGCGAGTGATGCTAATACTCCAACCGCCAATAAGCAGACAATCAAAGATGAACCACCATATGAAATAAATGGCAGTGGCACGCCAGTGATTGGCACCAACTGCACAATAGCTCCAACGTTAATGAAAGTCTGAACAACGAACCAAGCAGCAATCGCGAATGCCGCCATTCTCGAGAAATCATCACTGGCATGAGAAGCGATGCTTAAAGCAGTCAAGATGAAAGCAAATAACAGGAGCAACGTGACGATGGTGCCAAAGATTCCAAGTTCTTCGCCAACAACAGACAAAATAAAGTCGGTATGCGCGGCAGGAAGTGATCCCCATTTACCGGTTGAGTGACCAAGTCCTTTTCCGAATATTCCACCTGAAGCTAATGAATACTGGCCTTGTAAAAACTGCCAACCTAATCCTGATGGAAAAGAGTCTGGAGATAGCCATGCTTGAAAACGTTCGAGCCGATAACTCGCGCCAGTAATCGCATAAATCAAAATTGCGAGCGCACCGAAACCTGCTAAAGCCCCAAGCCAACGTTTACGCACTCCATGTGCGTAAAAAATTGCCATGGTAAGGCCACCAAGAATGATTGGTGTTCCAAGATCACCTTCGAGTAGAACTAAAAGAATTATCACACCCGCGACAATCGTCAACCAAATATTATTCACTGTGTTCGTTCTACTTCGACTCTGGCCACTGGCAAATACCCACGCACCAAACAAAACCAGTGCAAGTTTTGCAAACTCACTTGGCTGAAATCTAAAACCGCCAGCTATTTCAATCCAGTTTCGCTGTCCACCAACAGAGGTACCGATAAACAAAACGGCACCCAACGAAACCAGGACAATAACTCCATAAACAATTGAAAGCCGTTTTAGTTGATTAAGTGAAGTGCGAGAAAGGAAGTAAGCACCTGCTACTCCAACTAGCAAAGCTAATAATTGTTTGAAGGAAAGGCTCCAGGCATTACCAGAAGTTCGAGTGGAAACAACACCACTAGCCGACACCACCATCAGCATCCCAACACCGCAAAGCAACGTGGCGATGCCGATCAACGCCACATAATCATTGCTAAGTTGTTGGCGAATTGTTTTGGTGCTAGTTGTTGCCATTGTTATCCCCTGTTAGTTTTAATACAGCTCGAGCGAAAAGGTCTCCGCGCTGTGAGTAATTTTGGAACATGTCCCAAGATGCGCAAGCCGGCGCAAGCAAGACCACATCGCCAGGCACTGCAATCTTGTGAGCTTCATTCACAACTTCATCAATCGCGTCGAGGTTTAGGTTGCTGATTTCGATTTGCTTCACATCTGGCGCGAATTCATCTAGTGCAGATTTAATAAGTGCGCGATCTCGCCCAAGCAAAACCACCGCTTTGATCTTGTTTGCGACGCTTTTGGCAAGCTCGGTGAAATCTTGACCCTTAGCATCGCCACCCGCAATCCAAATTACGTTTTCAAAAGATTTGATGGCTGTTTGGGCCGCATGTGCATTGGTTGCTTTTGAATCATCTATATATTTGACGCCGTCTACCGTTGCCACATAAGCCACTCTGTGTGCTGCAGGTTGGAATTGCTTTAAACCCAGCTTCACAGCTTCTGGTGAAATCCCATAAGCGCGGGCCAAGGCAGCAGCTGCCAAAGCATTTTCAACATTGTGAATTGCCGCTGGCTGAACATCGTCAAGCTCTGCTAAT
>JAPLBX010000063.1 GCA_026392535.1 Actinomycetota bacterium | reverse complement strand
CGCTTGCCACACCAAGATCTGCTTCGCGAGCTTCTCCCGGGCCATTTACTACGCAACCCATAACAGCAACTCGAAGTGGAACTTCCATTCCTTCTAGTCCGGCTGTTACGTCATTAGCTAATTTGTAAACGTCCACTTGCGCCCGGCCACATGAAGGGCAAGAAACAATTTCCAATCCACGGCGGCGAAGATTCAAGGATTCCAAAATTTGCAAACCAACTTTTACTTCTTCAACCGGTGGCGCAGAAAGCGATACTCGGATTGTGTCGCCAATACCTCGCGAAAGTAATGCACCAAATGCAACTGCAGATTTGATGGTTCCTTGAAATAATGGCCCAGCTTCAGTTACACCAAGGTGTAGTGGATAGTCACATTGCTCTGAAAGTAATTCGTATGCGCGCACCATGACAACTGGGTCGTGATGCTTGACTGAGATTTTAATATCTTGAAAATCATGCTCTTCGAAAAGACTTGCTTCCCAAAGCGCTGACTCAACAAGTGCCTCTGGAGTTGCTTTGCCATATTTTTTCAAAAGTCGAGGATCTAAAGAACCGGCATTCACGCCAATACGAATTGGGGTTCCGTGGTCTTTCGCAGCTTTTGCAATTTCTTTGACTTTGTCGTCGAACTGCTTGATATTCCCTGGATTAACCCGGACACCGGCGCAACCTGCTTCAATTGCAGCGAAAACATATTTTGGTTGAAAGTGAATATCTGCAATAACTGGAATGCCAGATTTTTTTGCAATCTGCGCTAAAGCGTCCGCATCATCTTGGCTTGGCACTGCTACTCGAACTACTTGGCATCCTGATGCTGTGAGCTCGGCAATTTGTTGCAAGGTTGAGTCAACATCAGCGGTCAGAGTCGTGGCCATTGATTGAACACTCACTGGCGCATCTCCGCCCACAGCTACTGGGTGGGTGTGATGCTTCAAGATTATTTGACGGGTCTTACGTCTTGGAGTGATTACCGGAGCTGGCATTTCTGGCATTGGCAACGAAGTCATGGCCTAAGGCTAACTATTAAGGCTTATGGGTGCGATGGCATCCGCCACAATCACGATTAGCCCTGCGCTTAACAACAACAGACTCACCAGATATGTGATTGGCAACATTCGGGCAATGTCGACTGGTCCTGGGTCAGCTTTGCCTCGAAACTTAGCCAGCCTGCGGCGAACACTTTCGAAAATAGCCCCTGCAACATGCCCACCATCTAGCGGTAAGAAAGGCAGAAGGTTAAACAGGAACAGAAACAGATTTAAAGATGCTGCCATTCCAACAATCTGTTGAACCTTTGATCGTAGGGATTGATCACTTGCTGCGATTTCACCACTAAGTCTGGTTACCCCAACCACCGAAATCGGCCCATTTGGATCGCGTTCTTTGCCAGTTGCCATTCGATAGGCCAAGTCGTAAATCCGAACTGGGAAAGACATTAAAGATTCAACAGTCGCAGTTGTGAAATCCCACATGTATTTCGGGACCTCGGTAACCGACATTGTTTGCCAATAAAAATCTGGTGAAACTCCAACAAAAGGTTTAGTGATGTATTTTCCGGTTTCGTTTCCTTTTGAGTCATACTTGGTAATTTCCACAGCTGCCAAAACTGTTGTGAACTCTAAGGTTTTCGAGTCCCGAATTAGTTTCAATTGGATTTGATCGCCTGGAGAATGCTTTTTTAATGCAGCTGCGAAATCTTCCCACTTGGAAATTGAAGTTCCCGCAACTTGCACTAACTTGTCGCCAGTTTTCAAACCAAGCAAACTAGCTGGAGTGGCTTGGGAGCCTTTGCATACACCGCTTATTGATCCACTATTTGATAACTCACCTTCTGGGTTAGCTCTGGTGGGAACACATTCAATAACTTTGCTGATAGTTGTATTGGGAGTTTGAAAACCAACAATCGACAAAATAAAAGTAAACATAAAAATAGCTATGACCAAATTCATCAATGGTCCGCCAGTCATAATCACTAGCCGCTTGGGCACACTCAGCTTGTAGAAAGTTCGGCTTTCGTCAGTCAAACTAATTTCTCGAGCTGCTTCCAAGCGAGCTGCTTCAGTTGCAGATGCAAAAAATCCTTTATCTTCTTTCCCGTTCGGACGCACAGGTAAATACATACCTATCATTCGAATGAATCCACCAACTGGAAGCGCGCGAAGGCGAAAACTTGTCTCTCCGAAATTCTTAGCAAAAAGGGTGGGTCCGAAGCCAATGGCGAATTCGCTAACTTTGACCCCGAACTTACGAGCTGGGATAAAGTGCCCAAACTCATGTAGGCCAATCGATGCGCCTATCAACCCGAGAAATATCAAGATTCCTAGAATTTCAAGCACGGATTGCCTTTCGTTTCAATAGTATTAAGACTAACTAAATTCCAAGACACGCGCTTGTCTTGGAAAGTACACCTTTCGGGCTTTACGCTCTGTCTTATGAAAATGCATGCAGCCGGTGGCCCTGGCCTCACCCAAAAACGTAACATTGTTACCGAAATCCCTGGACCGAAGTCAAAAGAATTAATGGCTAGGCGCAACAACGCAGTGTCTACTGGAGTGAGCTCAACCTTGCCGATCTATGTGCAAGCTGCCGGTGATGGTGTGATTTTGGATGTTGATGGAAATACTTTCATCGACCTTGGAGCCGGAATCGCAGTAGTCAATGTTGGCAATAGCGCCCCGCATGTTGTTAGTGAAGTGCAAGACCAAGTTACCGCATTTACTCATACTTGTTTCATGATTGCCCCTTACGAAGGCTATGTGGAAGTTTGCGAAGAACTCAATGCACTTACTCCTGGCAAGTTTGCAAAGAAATCAGCACTATTTAATAGTGGAGCTGAAGCGGTTGAGAATGCTGTGAAAATTGCTCGGGTATTCACCAAGCGTGATGCAATCGTAGTTTTCGAACATGGTTACCACGGTCGCACAAACATGACTATGGCAATGACTGCAAAGAGCATGCCTTACAAACATGGCTTTGGACCATTTGCTGGTGAGGTTTACCGAGTCCCAGTTGCATATCCATTCCGCGATTCTCGCTCTGGCGCTGAAGTTGCAGCAGCAGCAATCCTCAAGATTGAAAAAGAAGTTGGCGCAGACAATGTCGCGGCAATCGTGATTGAACCAATTCAAGGTGAGGGTGGCTTCATCGCCCCAACTATTGGTTTCCTCACTGCTATTCGCGATTTCGCGAAACAAAAAGGAATAGTTTTTGTTGCCGATGAAATCCAAACCGGTTTTTGCCGAACTGGACAATGGTTTGCGTCAGAACATGAAAATTTAGAACCGGACCTAATTACAACCGCTAAAGGAATAGCTGGTGGACTACCGCTTGCCGGTGTAACAGGTCGCGCAGAAATAATGGATTCAGTCCACCCAAGTGGATTAGGCGGAACCTACGGCGGAAATCCGGTGGCTTGTGCCGCTGCAATTGGTGCAATTAGAACTATGAAAGAAATGGATCTAAACGCAAGAGCCCTCAAGATTGAAAAGCTAATGGTGGATCGACTCAAAAAGATGCAGTCAAAATTCAACGTCATCGGTGAAATTCGCGGACGTGGAGCCATGATTGCAATTGAAATGATTAAGCCTGGCTCGCTTGAACCAAATTCCGAAATCACCACCACAGTTGCTAAGGGATGTCACTCAGAAGGTGTTTTAGTTCTGACAGCTGGAACTTATGGAAACGTGATTCGTTTCTTGCCACCATTAACTATGAATGACGAATTAATTTCTGAAGGACTAGACGTTGTTGAAGCGCAATTTGCGAAAGCACTAAAAGCTTAGATTATCGACCATCAAGAAGTGGCTGACTTGGATTCCAAGTTTGGCCACTTTTTGCATCTATTGCTTTTCGAGATAGTGCAGAGATAGCTTCCAGCACGATACGGTTTGCAAGCATTACCGTGATGTCAGCGTGGTCATAACCAGGTGCAACTTCAACAATATCCATGCCAACGATTGGAACTTCATAACAAATTTTGCGTACCGCATCAAGAACTTGTCGGGAAGATAATCCACCAGGTTCTGGGGTTCCAGTGCCAGGCGCCGAACCTGGATCAACCACGTCGACATCTACTGATAAGAAAATCGCGTCACAATCAGTCATCGCAAGTTTGATTGCTTCATCAAGACAAATTTCAAAACCTCGCGCAGTTATTTCAGTCATCTCATAACTACGCATCTTTTGGTCGCTCATCCACTTTAATGTTTCAGCTTCTGGCCAGTATCCGCGCAGTCCAATCTGAATGAACCGCTCACCGCGGCAGGCGCCGGATTCAACAACTTGACGCATTGGCTGACCATGGCCAATCAACGAACCAAAGGTGATGTCACCAGTGTCAGCATGAGCATCAAAGTGAATTACGCCAACTTTCCCCCACCCACGAGCCTTTGCAACTCCAGTTACATCAGGCCAGGTGATTGTGTGATCGCCGTGTCTTGGCATCACCTGAAAACATCTCAACGTCACCCATGTCAACCACGTTTAATTCTTTGAGGCCATCTGTTCGCATTGCTAGCGAAGGACGTGACCCATCGTGAGGCAGGTAATCAGTTCCCCGGATTGCACTTGGGCCGAATCGGGCGCCGGCTCGGTAGCTCGTGCCGCCATCAAAAGGCGCGCCCACAATTACCACATCTGCTGCAGCTAAAGCCTTGGCATCGTCCACATCAATTGCTGGAATGCCCAAAAAAGTAATGTTTGGTCCGAATTGCGCACCGTATCTAGTCATGAACGAAATCTACCGCTTGATCTATCGCTTGTGCCGTGCGCGACCGACGGCCTGTGCAACCAACACCATAGCCAAAGAGCCAACGAACATAATCGTTCCGATTACGTTTACTTGGGCAGGAATTCCTCGCTGTGCTGCGCCCCAGACATACATTGGAAAAGTCACTGTTGTTCCACTGTTAAAGCTAGTAATGATGTAATCATCAAACGAGAGTGAAAACGATAGAAGCGCAGCAGCTGCAATACCAGGGGCCACAAGCGGCAAAGTCACATATCTGAAGGTGGCCTTTTCATCAGCATACAAATCTTGAGCCGCCTCTTCGAGTCGCGGATCCATTCCTTGCAATCTAGCCTTAACTGTTACGACCACAAATGAAATACAAAACATCGTGTGAGCAATAAAAATTGTGATTGGGCCAAGTGGTAATCCAATCGACAGGAATAACGCCAACAACGAAGCACCTAGCACCACTTCAGGTGTGGCCATTGGTAAAAAGATTAAAAGATTTGTTGTTGAACGGCCATGAAAACGATGGCGCACTAGTGCAAAGGAAATCAAAGTGCCGAGAATGGTCGCCAGAATGGTTGAACCTAAACCAATTTGTAAAGATGTTTGCAATGACGCACAAATATTTTGATCTCGGCAGATATTTGTCCAGGCATCGAGTGAGAAATAGTTCCAAGAACTATTCGAACGTCCCTCAGGCTTATTAAAGGAGAAGATTGCTACCACAACGATTGGTGCAAACAAGTAAATCAAAGCAGCGATTCCGTAAAACACAATCAGGTGATCGCGCACCCAAAAATTCACGCGGTGAGATAGCGATGGCCGAGAAACAACTTTTGTCATAGAAGTTCCTCCGTTCCAGCCTTACGCACGTAACTCATCACCAAGATAAGGATCATTGCGAGCAAAATAAAGGAAAGCGCAGCGGCTGTTGGATAGTCACGCATCTGAACAAAGCGAGCTTGAATTGTGTAACCAATCATCTTGTCGTTTGGTCCACCAAGTAAAACAGCATTTATGTAATCACCCGCAGCTGGAATAAAGGTCAGCAATGTTCCCGCCACCACGCCTGGCATCGACAGAGGAACAGTGACTTTTCTAAATCCAGCAAATGGCTTTGCGTATAGATCGTTAGCAGCTTCAATCAGGCGTGGATCTATCCGGTCCAAAGATGAATAAAGCGGCAGGGTCATAAACGGTAAGAAGTTGTAAGTCAGGCCAGCCACTACCGCGATCGGAGTTGCAAGTAGGCGGTTTTCAGGCAGGATACCTAAACCAGCCACAAATTGATTTATTACTCCGTCATCGGTCAAGATGGTTTGCCACGCGTAAGTACGAATCAAGAAAGATGCAAAGAATGGTGCAACTACGAGCACTAGCAAAAAGTTTTTCCATTTACCGCTTTTAAAAGCGATGAAATATGCGAGTGGATATGCGATTGCCAAAGCTAATACTGTTGCAATACCTGCATATTTGAAAGATAGAAGATATTTGTCACTATAGGTGGTAATTGCATCGGTGTAATTTGCAATTTGCAACGCTGGTGAAAATTCATCGATTCCGACTCTTTGCATTAATGAGGTTGAAACTAGTGAAAAAAGTGGCACGATGAAAAAAACTGTCAGCCAAGCCATTCCCGGGAAAAGCAAAATATATGGAGTTATTTTGCGCCCACGAGCTTTCGGGGCAGTGGAAATTTCTCCTGGCTTTTTAGAAAGAATCGCAACCATGACTATTCGCTGTCTGAATCAAGATCTGGATCGATCTGCTCGATGCCCGCTTCCAAATCCTCGCCACCATCTAGCCCAAATGTGTTGTCGATTTCAAATGCGATTTTCACATTTTCACCGACCACAACACGTTTTTCAACATCTAAGTTTTGTTCAAAGCAACTTACAGTTCTTCCCCACTCAGATTCAACTGTGTATTGAATGGAAACACCGCTAAAAGCAACGTCAATAACTGTGCCGCGGACATAATTCTCAATTTCGTGAGCATCGCCAGAAACCACCCACATTTTTTCAGGACGAACACCCACCACAACTTTGCCCGCATGGTCGGTTGCTCGATTTTTTGGAACTCGAACCAAACCACCTGGAACATCTACAACTAGGTTTTCACCTTCGTCAGCACTCACTCGACCTTCTACAAGATTGCTTTGACCTAGAAAGTTTGCCACGAAAGCAGTTTGTGGAAGTTCGTACATAGTTTCAGGTGCACCCATTTGCTCGATTAGGCCTTGGTTCATAACCGCAAT
>JAPLBX010000110.1:2966-17217 GCA_026392535.1 Actinomycetota bacterium | reverse complement strand
ATCTAGAAACGCACCTATTCGTTGCTTCCCGAGCTAGCGAACTCCTATCCAAGAATTCCAATACTTCGGTGCTGGGATATTTTGAAGATGGGGAATTAATCGGTGGCGTTCTTTATGGCTCAAATTTAGTTCCATTCAACCTAAATGAGAATGCGGCGGTTGAAATTGGAAAATTCTTATCAAATCTTTCGATTCGCTGCGCTTCAATTGTTGGAGCAAAGGCTGATGTTGAAATTTTGTGGGCGAATCTGGCAAATTTCTTTCCAGCGCCTAGGCTGATTCGTGAAAGGCAATTGCTTTTTGTCTTAAATCAAATCTTGCCAGTACATGAAGACTCTAAAGTCAGATTAGTTACTGATTCGGATTTAGATGCCTACACGTCAGCTTCAATTGAAATGTTCACAAGTGAAGTCGGGCTTCCGCCATTTAACTTAGTCGAATACCGGCAAAGAGTTAGGTCGCAAATATCTGCAAATCTTTCTTATGGATGGTTCGCTGGAGATGGGCGAGTGCTTTTCAAAGTTGATGTTGGATCACACTTTGATGGCTTTTGTCAGTTACAGGGAGTTTGGCTACACCCAGATCTTCGAGGTAGGGGATATTCGACAGAGTTGTTGCATATGGCAATCAATCTCATTCAAAAGCAACACCCGCCAAAAATTACACTCTACGTAAATGACTTCAACAAACCAGCCGTCGCACTCTATGAGCACCTTGGATTTGTTAGAACGAATGAATTTCAGACAATCTTCTTTTAAGCGCGGGTTCGCACTAAATCGGGGTGCCTTCAGGTTAAGGTTTGCCCCGATAAAGGAGATTTTCCAGTGCTTCGAATGTCATCCCTGTTCCTGAGGACTTTGCGAGAAGACCCAGCGGATGCTGAGGTGCCAAGCCACAAACTCTTGGTGCGCTCCGGTGCAATTCGACGAATTGCCCCAGGAATCTTTTCTTGGCTACCACTCGGCTACCGCATCTACCGCAAGGTTGAAAATGTAGTTCGCGAAGAAATGGATAGTGCTGGATTTCAAGAAGTTCATTTTCCAGCTTTGCTACCTCGCGAACCGTTTGAGGCGACTAATCGCTGGACTGAATACGGAGACAATCTTTTTCGATTGCAAGACCGCAGAAAAGTAGATTATCTGCTTGGCCCAACTCACGAAGAAATGTTCACTTTAATGGTGAAGGGTGAGTTTTCTTCTTATAAAGATTTGCCTTTAAGGATTTATCAGATCCAAACCAAATTCCGTGACGAAGCTCGTCCTCGGGCCGGCATTCTGCGTGGTCGCGAATTTGTAATGAAAGATTCTTATTCTTTCGACATTGATGATGCAGGTTTAGAAGTTTCATATCAAGCACATCGTGCGGCATATATTTCAACTTTCGATAGATTGAAACTTGATTATGTGATTGTCTCGGCCATGTCAGGCGCAATGGGCGGTTCAAAGTCCGAAGAGTTCTTAGCGATTTGCGAAAATGGCGAAGACACGTTTGTTCGTTGCCATGGGTGTGGTTTTGCTGCAAATGTTGAAGCGGTAAATACTCTCGCCCCAGCAGCTTTGCCAGTGTCTAAAGAAAATCCTGCACACACCGAACAAACTCCAAAAACCCCAACCATCGATTCTTTGGTTTCACTTTCAAATACCCGTGAAGATTTGCGTCGCACTGATCGTGACTGGACCGCGGGCGATACTTTGAAAAATGTTGTCTTCAAAGTTATTCGCCCTGATGGTTCGAAATATGTTTTAGCAATCGGAATTCCTGGAAATCGAGATGTTGATATTAAGCGGCTCGAAACTTTCATTCATCCAGATCAGCCAGAAGTTTTTGAAGAAGAAGATTTCAAAGCTCATCCACTGCTTAAGAAGGGTTATATCGGCCCAGCAATTTTGGGTGAAGGCTCTGAAACGAAAATCAAGTACTTAGTCGATCCACGGATTGTCGATGGAACTCGCTGGATATCAGGTGCGAATGAATACAACAATCACACATACGACCTAATGATGGGACGTGACTTTAAAGCAGATGGAACAATAGAAGCTGCCCAAGTTCTTGAAGGTGATAGTTGCCCAACTGGTTGTGGCGGCAATCTGGTCACAGCTCGCGGAATCGAAATCGGTCACATTTTCCAACTTGGTCGCAAATATGCCGAGGCGCTAGATCTCAAAGTTCAGGACGAAAATGGCGACAATCGCATTGTCACTATGGGTTCATACGGAATTGGCGTTTCAAGATTGGTAGCTGCAATTGCTGAGCAGCATCATGATGAAAAAGGTTTGACCTGGCCGAAAGTGGTCGCCCCTGCAGATGTTCACATAATTGCAACCGGCAAGGAAGATGCAGTATTTGATGCAGCCGAAAAACTGGCAGGTGAATTCGCAGGTCGTGGAATCGAAGTTCTGTTTGACGATCGCCGCTCTGCTTCTGCAGGGGTTAAGTTCAACGATGCAGAATTAATCGGAATTCCAGTAACTATCGTGGTGGGCAAGTTGCTTTCGGATGGAAAAGTTGAATTGAAAAATCGCCAAACCGGTGAACGCTCCGAGATTGCGATTACTTCCGCAGTCGATGCCTTTTTAAATGTTTGAAATTGATCTCGCAACAATTGCGCTACTTGCAATAGCGGCTTTTGCTGCAGGCTGGCTTGACGCAATCGGTGGCGGTGGTGGACTAATCCAACTTCCAGCTTTGCTTCTCGCACTTCCTGTTGATTCAACTGCAGTAGCAATTGGCACAAACAAAATCAGTAGTTTGATTGGCACTTCGGCCTCAGCCATTTCTTATTCAAAGAAAGTGAAACCACCGCTGGTCACGGTTGCTCCGATGATGGCGGCGGCATTTATCGGTTCGGTTTTTGGTTCAATCCTGGCTGTAAATATTGAACCTGAAGTATTCAGGCCAGTTATTTTGGTCTTGCTAATTGTGGTTTGGGTGGTCACTTGGAGAAATCCAGTGAATGCGCTCAAAACCATTGAGGATCATGAGCCACCAGTTCATTCAAAAATGACGCCAATCTTGTGGGGACTAGGGATTGGTTTTTACGATGGTGCGATCGGCCCTGGTACTGGAATTTTCCTGCTGGCTTTGCTTGTCAATGTAATTGGGCTTTCATTTCTTAGAAGCTCTGCCACAGCCAAATTTGTGAATCTCGCAACCAACTTCGCGTCTCTCTTGGTTTTCATGAGTTTTGGAAATATTTATTGGGCACTCGGCCTTTCAATGGGGCTAGCCAATTTAACTGGCAGCCTGATAGGTACCAAACTTGCAATTAAGCATGGCTCACCGTTCGTTCGCAAGATTTTGCTCATCGCGGTGGCTGCCCTAATCGTGCGTTTGGCTATTTCACTCTTCTAACCTTTAAACTCCGTCCACAACTTAAATAACAGAACTAACAAATAGAACCGGAGTCCCTCTTGAGTGAACTCGCCGCTATGGCCAGTGACTTGCATAAAGAACTTGTGCCCCATTTATCAGACTCCGGGTTAATCCTTGAAGAAGTTGTAATTCGAAAAGCCGGCAGACGATTGCTTGTGCAAATTTCAGTTGATAGCGAAGAAGTTTTAAATCTAGACAACATTGCATCTGCAAGCCGCTTGATAGATAACATTATCGAAGATGAAAATTACCTTGGTGATCGCGCGTTCACGCTAGAAGTATCAACCCGCGGAATTGACCGCCCGCTGACGCATATTCGTCATTTTCGTAAAAACATTGGTCGAAAAGTTGAAATTGAAACTGATGAAGAAACTTTTATTGACACGATCACAGAAGTAGCAGGAGATTCGATTTCTTTCGAAGCTCATAACGCAGTAAATCTAGTCGCGGTTAAGAATGCGATTTTGCAGATTGCATTTAAGAAGTTGGAATCAGATGAAGATTGATATGACCCAACTGCGTTCAATCACGCAGAGCCTCGATATGCCAATTGAAAGCGTAATTCCACCAATTGAAGAAGCGCTGATGATTGCCTATTTGAGGCTAAAAGGTGCGCTAACCGATACACCTAAACCTGGTGAATTCATTTCCTACTTTGTCGAGGGCAAAAGAGTTCGAGTTGTATTAGATCTAGAACTCGGCACCGTGAGTGTTTTGATTACTGAGAAAGATGCAGAAGGAAACTACATCGGCGAAGTGGATGACACACCTGTTGGCTTTGATCGAATTGCATCGCAAACCACTCGTAAAGTTTTGACCGATAAATTCCGTAAGGCCAGTGACGCTGTTCAAACTCTTGAACTTGAAAATCAAATTGGATCCATGATTAATGGCATTATCCAGCAGGGTTCCGATCCGAAAATAGTATTTGTTGATCTTGGCAAAATTGAAGCTCAAATGCCACCGGCCGAACAAGTACCAACTGAAAAATACACCCACGGTTCGCGCATCCGAGTTATCTTGGTTGCTGTTAGACAACTTGCAAATGGAATGGTCGTTGTAGTTTCGAGAACACATCCAGCTTTAGTAAAACAAATGTTTGCACTTGAAGTTCCTGAGGTTGCTGATGGAACAGTTGAGATTGTTGCTATCGCCAGAGAAGCTGGTGCCCGTACGAAGATTGCAGTGCTAAGTCACAATCCACAGGTGGCTGCAAAGGGAAGTTGCATCGGACCAATGGGCTCGCGGGTTAATGCAGTAGTTAATGAACTGACATCGTTGATTATTCAGACGATCCAGCGAAATTCTTGGCATCGGCCCTGTCGCCAGCCAGAGTTGCCCGAGTGGACATAACTGACCTTGAAGCGCGCCACGCTCGCGTCTTTGTACCCGATTTCCAGCTGTCCTTGGCGATTGGCAAAGAGGGCCAGAATGCCCGTCTAGCCGCCCGTTTGACTGGCTGGAAGATTGATATTCGCTCAGATGCTGACCCTTCTTACTCACAATCGGCTCAAATGCCAGTGATTCAGGGGTAGCATTAGTGTCCGCTGAATCAAATCTGCCACTTCGCACCTGTGTGGGATGTCGGAAGCGGTCAGCAAAAAAAGGTCTTGTACGCCTAGTTCTTATCGGCTCGCAATTAAAGGTCGACAAAGAAGCAAAACAAGATGGTCGCGGTGCATACGTGCATCAAACCCAAGAATGTTTTGAGGCAGCGATGAACTACTCGGCTTTCGATCGAAGTTTTCGAAAGAAAGTGGATGTTTCAGATGTACAAAGCTTTTTTCGTCCATAGCCACTCATGCGCAAAACGGAGCGTGTCAGGAATGAAATCCCGATGATTAACAGATGAGTACGTCCAAAATGGTCGTACTTTTAAAGGCGCCTGGTCACTAGTTTTTAGTTCTCCGGGCCGAACAAGGAAGAGACATTGTCTAAGGTCCGGATATATGAGATCGCAAAAGATCTCGGTGTTGATAGCAAAATTGTAATTGCCAAACTCGCTGAGTTAGGTGAATTCGTCAAAGGCGCATCATCATCCATTGAAGCCCCAGTTGCTCGCAAACTTCGTGCAGAGTTCCCAGATGCAAAACCTGCATCAGAAACAGCTGCACCTGCTGCCAAGAAAGCAGTCAAGAAAGCGGCAACTAAAACTGCAAAATCAGAAGTTGTAGAAGAAGTTAAATCAGAAGTTGCGCAACCAGTTGTTGAAACTGAAGTTGCCAAGCCAGTTGAAGAAAAACCAAAAGCGCCTAAAGGTCCGGCTGCAGCAACATTCAGCACGCCTCCAGCTCCTGGAACACCCTCAACCCCACCAGCTTCAAATCCAGGTTCGATGCCACCACGTCCAATGGGGCCACGTCCTGGTAATAATCCGTTTGGAACTTCAGGCTCAGGTATGGGTCGCACCCCACGTCCTGGTAATAATCCGTTTGGAACTTCAGGCTCAGGTATGGGTCGCACATCAGAACGCCCACCTCGTGAAGGTGCAGCCCGTGAGGGTGGCACTCGCGAAGGAATGCCACCACGCCCAGGTCAAGGTCAGCGCACCGGCGGTCCAGGTGGCGCAGGTCGTCCCGGTGGCCCAGGTCAAGGTCAACGCACTGGCGGTCCAGGTGGCGCAGGTCAAGGTCAACGCCCAGGTGGTCCAGGTGGCGCAGGTCGTCCAGGTGGCGCAGGCGGCGGTTCGCGCCCAGGTGGTTTCCCATCAACAGGTGCACCAACTACCGGAGGTCCAGCGCGGCCCGGTGGTGGAACTGGCGGACGCGGTAATGCTGCCGGTGCATTTGGTCGTGGCGGTAAGCCAGGTGGATCAAAGGCTAAGAAATCAAAACGCACTAAGCGTCAAGAATTCGACAACCTAACTGCCCCAGTACTTGGTGGAGTTTCAATTCAACTTGGTGGCGGTGCAACAGTTCGATTGCCTCGCGGCGCATCACTTACAGATTTCGCTGAAAAGATAGGTGCAAACCCAGCAGCTCTTGTAACCATTATGTTCAAACTTGGTGAAATGGTTAACGCAACTCAATCGGTTGATGATGACACTCTAAAACTTCTTGGGAGTGAACTTCAATACGAAGTTGAAGTTGTTTCGCCAGAAGAAGAAGATCGTGAATTGCTAGGAACATTTGATCTTGAATTCGGTGAAGTTGAAGAAACCGACGAAGATCTTGCACCTCGTCCACCAGTCGTGACAGTTATGGGTCACGTTGACCATGGTAAAACTCGTTTGCTCGATGCTATTAGAAATACAAACGTTGTTGCCGGCGAAGCTGGTGGCATTACGCAACACATCGGTGCATATCAAGCTATAAGTCAGCATGAAGGCATCGAACGCGCAATCACATTCATTGACACTCCTGGTCACGAAGCTTTTACCGCAATGCGTGCCCGTGGTGCGAAAGTCACAGACATTGCAGTCTTGGTAGTCGCAGCTGATGATGGAGTTAAACCGCAAACAATTGAAGCATTGAATCACGCGCAAGCTGCTGATGTTCCAATTGTGGTTGCAGTAAACAAGATCGATAAAGAAGGTGCAGACCCAATGAAGGTACGCACCCAATTAACAGAATACGGTTTGCTTGCCGAAGAATTCGGTGGCGACGTTATGTTCGTCGATGTTTCAGCAAAAAATGGTGACGGAATTGCTGCGTTACTTGATGCTGTGCTGTTAACTGCAGATGCCGCTATCGACTTGCGCGCAAATCCGACTACAGATGCCCAAGGTATTGCGATTGAAGCTCACCTTGACCGCGGACGTGGTCCAGTTGCAACCGTACTTGTTCAACACGGAACTTTGCGTGCCGGTGATTCAATTGTTGCGGGTGAAGCATTCGGTCGTGTTCGTGCAATGTTGGATGAGAATGGAAACCAACTTACTGAAGCTGGTCCATCTCGCGCCGTTCAGGTTCTTGGTCTAAGTACTGTTCCAGGAGCTGGTGACTCATTCCTCGTAGTTGCAGAAGATCGCATCGCGCGTCAGATTGCACAAACTCGTGCAGCTCGTGAACGTAACGCTCAGCTTGCTAAGCGCCGCGCTCGTCGCACACTGGAAGATTTCTTGGAAGCAGTCGAAAAGGGTGACGTTGAAGAACTTAAACTCATCATTAAGGGTGACGTTTCAGGTTCAGTTGAAGCACTTGAAGATGCATTGTTGAAAATCGATGTTGGAAATCAAGAAGTTGAACTTCGTGTGATCCACCGCGGTGTTGGTGCAATCAACCAAAGTGACGTCACTTTGGCAGCTGCATCAGATGCCATCGTCATCGGCTTCAACGTTCGCCCAGAAGGACAGGTTCGCGACTTGGCAGAACGCGAAGGTGTTGAAATTCGCTTCTACTCAGTTATTTATGCAGCAATCGATGAGATTGAGCAGGCACTCAAAGGCATGCTCAAGCCAGAATTTGCTGAATCTGAATTGGGCAGTGCCGAAGTTCGAGACGTCTTTAAATCTTCAAAGGTCGGAACGATTGCAGGTTGCATCGTCCGCAATGGCACCATCAAGCGAAATACCAAAGCTCGTTTGGTGCGCGATGGCATCGTAGTTGCAGACAATTTGACTATCGAATCATTGCGCCGCTTCAAAGATGACGCCACCGAAGTTCGTGAAGGATTCGAGTGCGGTATTGGTCTTGGAAGCTTCAATGACATCAAACCTGAAGACATTATTGAAACTTGGGAAATGGTAGAAAAGCCACGCGCTTAACTTCCAATAACTAAAGAAGGTGTGACATGGCCGACGTTGCTCGGGCTAGACAAATTGCTGAACGTATTTTGGTGATTGTGGCAGAGACAGTTGAAATGCGGATTAAAGATCCGCGAATTGGCTTTGTCACATTCACCGCAGCTCGGCTAACTTCAGATTTGCGCGAAGGAACAGTTTTTTTCACCGTGCTTGGCGATGATGATGCTCGTGAAAACACCTTGATTGCTTTGAATTCTGCAAAAGGTGTGATTCGAACTGAAATGGGTAAGAGATTAGGTATGAAACACACACCTTCTCTTACCTTCATCCCAGATGCACTACCGGAATCTGCTGCTCACATAAATGCATTATTGGAAACAGCAGCAGCAAATGACGCCAAGGTGCATGAACAAGCAGTCGGTGCAAAATTTGCTGGCGACGCAGATCCGTACAAGCATCCTGAATCTGAATAAAAATGTCTTTTAGCGATAGCGGAATAATCGTGATTGATAAGCCGCAAGGAATCACATCACACGATGTTGTGGCTGCTGTTCGTAAGAAACTTGGCACGCGCAAAGTTGGTCACGCGGGAACCCTCGATCCAATGGCATCGGGTGTGCTAGTTATTGGCGTGAATCAAGCCACTCGCTTGCTGGATTTTGTTGTTGCTGGCATTAAAGAGTACGAAGCAACTGTTCGACTGGGGCAAAGCACAGTCTCTGACGATGCTGATGGCGAAGTTGTTACCACCACAGATGCATCTCACATCGATGATGAAACGATAGTTTCTGTATTTAGCAAATTTACCGGAAAGATTTCCCAGGTCCCATCGAAAGTATCTGCAAAAAAAGTCGACGGCAAGCGAGCACATGCGCTAGTGCGCGAAGGCGTTGAGTTTGAGTTAAAGCCAAAAGATGTTGAGATATTTGAATGCGAAATTATTGATATTTCTCGACTTGATGCTTTCGTTGACGTGAGAATTCGAGTCAAGTGCTCTGCTGGAACCTATATTCGTTCTATTGCCCGTGATGCCGGCGAAATGTTGGCGGTTGGTGGTCATCTGACTGCACTTCGTAGAACCTTAGTTGCGCCTTTTGCTATATCGATTGCGGATTCTTTAGACAGTGATTTTCAATTGATAGATTTTCACTTGATAGATATGTTTACTGCGACCACGAGGGTATTACCTTTCACCCAAGTAAGCCGGGAAGTTGCACTAGAAATTACATTTGGCAAGCCATTACCAAGCGATCTGGTTGATGAAAAAGGCGTTTCAGCCATTGCCTTTGATTCCCGAATCATGGCAATTGTTGAAAAGAATGAATCTCCTGAACTTTCATATCGGGCAGTTTTAACGTCTGAGCTCGGGGACTAGAGTTTTCGTATGAATGCAGTTGTCACAATTGGTGTTTTTGATGGTGTCCACAATGGTCACCAGGCCTTAGTTCGAGAAACCATCAAAATTGCCAAAGAAAATAATTTGCAATCGATTGCATTGACTTTCAGTCCGCATCCAATGAGTGTTATTAGAGGGATGAAAATTGACGCTCTTTCCAAGTTGGAGCGACGTATTGAATTATTAAAGAACTTAGGAATTGATTCAGTTCATGTTTGTGAATTCGATTCAGTACGGGCAAGTCAAACTCCTGAAGATTTTGTCAATGATTTACTGTTGAAAGATCTTAAAGCTGTGCATGTAGTAGTTGGAAAAGGATTTAGATTTGGTAAAGGAGCCGCTGGCAACGCCACGACTCTTCGCGAAGCAGGTATCGAAGTTACCGAAGTTGATCAAATAAGTGAATCTGGTGAACGGGTATCTTCAACTCGAATTCGTGAATTAATTTCAAGTGGTGAAATTGAAAGTGCCAACAAATTGCTTTCACGAAAATTTCGCTATGAAGGAATCGTGCAGGTTGGTAAACAGCGGGGTAGGGAGTTGGGCTTTCCAACTGCAAATGTGATTGCACAAGTCCCACAAGCGATCCCGGCCAGTGGCGTTTATTCAGGCTGGCTAACCAATTTGGAGACTCACCAGACCTATCCAGCGGCAATTTCTGTCGGCACAAACCCAACATTTAACGACGTGCTTGAGCCAGTTGTTGAAGCTTTTGCAATCGATCAAACCGGCCTAGACCTCTATGGCGCAACTGTGGCAGTTGATTTTGTGAGCAAAATCCGACCAATGTTGGCTTTTGGCAGTTTAGATGAGCTGATTGCAGCCATGCATGAAGACGTCTCGCACGCCCGAATTGCCCTGAATCTGTAGGTTTTTCGATTTGGGCTCACACTCACATTGAGAGTAACCTTTGCCTGCTAGCAATTAGCAAGACGATGAGCGAGTCGAACGCCTTAGCCATTCGTGACAATTTACCCGCGTTCGCGAGAGATAAAACAATGTCTGATGACAAAAAACAATTAATGGCTGATTATGCGCGCACCGATGGTGACACAGGCAGCCCAGAAGTTCAGGTTGCGATTCTTACCGCACGTATCAATCACCTAACTGGACACCTCAAGACTCACAAACACGATCACCACAGCCGTCGCGGATTGCTTCTGCTAGTTGGTCGCCGTCGTCGTCTTTTGCAATACCTGCAAAAGATTGACATCAACCGTTACCGCGTTCTTATTGAACGTCTTGGTATCCGTCGATAGTTTGTAATGGCCATCCACCCGCGAGGGTGGATGGCTACCAAAATTAAATATAGAAATCACCGCAATGAGGCCTAGATGTGCCTTTTGGGTCGGTCCTCGGTAGTGGCATTCGAAATAACTTCGCGTGCTTCGATCGACGATTCGATCTCAACGGACACCTGGGCCTCCTATCATTACAAAGGAGGGAACCCATGACGGGTCCCGAAGTTTTTACCTCAGAAGCAGTGATCGACAACGGCGCATTTGGCGTTCGTCGTATCCGTTTCGAAACCGGTCGTCTTGCACGTCAAGCAACAGGTTCAGCAGTTGTCTATTTTGATGATCAGACAATGTTGCTTTCAGCAACAACTGCATCTAAATCACCAAAAGATCAATTCGACTTCTTCCCACTTACCGTGGATGTTGAAGAAAGAATGTACGCAGCTGGCCGTATCCCAGGTTCGTTCTTCCGTCGCGAAGGCCGTCCAACCGAAGATGCAATTCTTACTTGCCGTCTAATCGACCGACCACTTCGTCCAGCATTCGTTAAAGGATTGCGAAACGAAATTCAAGTTGTTGTCACCGTTCTTTCGTTGAATCCACAGCACTTGTATGACGTAATTGCAATCAATGCGGCTTCTATGTCAACACAATTAGCAGGATTGCCATTCTCTGGTCCAATCGGTGGCGTTCGCGTTGCTTTGATTAAGGGCCAATGGGTCGCTTTCCCTGAACATGCACAACTTGAAGACGCAGTCTTCGACATGGTTGTAGCTGGCCGCATTATTGACAAAGATGTTGCAATCATGATGGTGGAAGCCGAAGCAACTAGCTCAACTCTACGTTTGGTTAAAGATGGCGCAAAAGCGCCAACTGAAGAAGTAGTTGCCGAAGGTCTAGAAGCCGCTAAGGGCTTTATCAAGATTATTTGTGAAGCACAGGCAAAACTAGCTGCACAAGCTGCTCGCGAAACTCAAGAATACCCAGTGTTCTTGGATTACCAAGAAGATGCATACAAAGCTGTTGAAAAGATTGCTAATGATGCAATCTTGAAGGCAATGAAAATTGTTTCAAAAGCTGAACGTGAATCTGAACTAGATCGTATTCAAGAAGATGTTGTCGGCCAATTGGCTAGACAATTCGATGGCCGCGAAAAAGAAATTGCAGCTGCTCTGCGAAGTGTGACAAAGAAAGTCGTCCGTCAAAGAGTTTTGCGTGACAAAGTCCGCATTGATGGTCGTGGAATCTCTGACATTCGTCAGTTGTCAGCTGAAGTTGCGGTTATTCCTCGCACACATGGTTCAGCTTTGTTTGAACGTGGCGAAACCCAAATCATGGGTGTTACCACTTTGAACATGTTGAAGATGGAAATGCAGTTAGACACTTTGTCGCCTGAAACCTCAAAGCGTTATATGCACAACTACAACTTCCCGCCTTACTCAACTGGTGAAACTGGTCGAGTTGGTACTCCAAAGCGTCGCGAACTTGGCCACGGTGCATTGGCCGAACGTGCTCTTGTTCCAGTTTTGCCATCACGTGAAGAATTCCCTTACGCAATTCGTCAGGTTTCTGAAGCACTTGGTTCAAATGGCTCAACTTCAATGGGTTCAGTTTGTGCATCAACCATGTCACTACTTAACGCTGGCGTGCCTTTGAAGGCTCCGGTTGCTGGTATTGCAATGGGTCTGATTTCAGATGATGTTGATGGCAAGCGTGAATACGTTGCAATCACCGACATCCTTGGCGCAGAAGATGCATTCGGCGACATGGACTTCAAAGTTGCTGGCACAAGAGAATTCGTAACTGCATTGCAGTTGGACACCAAACTTGATGGCATTCCTGCTTCAGTTCTTGCAGGTGCGCTAACTCAAGCTCGTGATGCTCGATTGACGATTCTTGATGTTATGGCACAAGCAATTGATGCACCAGATGAAATGTCTCCATATGCTCCACGAATCATCTCTGTGAAGATTCCAGTTGACAAGATCGGTGAAGTGATTGGGCCAAAGGGTAAAGTCATTAATCAGATCCAAGAAGATACCGGTGCAGATCTTTCAATTGAAGATGACGGCACTGTCTACATTGGTGCAAGCGATGGTGCTTCTGCTGAAGCAGCACGCCAAGCAGTTAATGCAATTGCAAATCCAACCATGCCAGAAGTTGGTGAAAGATTCATGGGAACTGTAGTTAAGACTGCAGCTTTCGGTGCTTTCATTTCACTCCTTCCTGGAAAAGATGGTTTGTTGCACATCACCCAACTTCGCAAACTTGCTGGTGGCAAGCGCGTTGAAAATGTGGATGAAGTTGTCAGCATTGGCCAGAAAATCTATGTTGAAATCGCAGAAATCGATCAACGTGGCAAGTTGTCACTTGCAGTTGTTGATGAAGATGGCGACAAAGCAGAAAAAGCCGATTCTGAATAATGAGTTCAAATAAGCGTAAGAAGGCAGGGGATTCACCCCTGCCTTCTGCGCGTTTGCAGACAATTGGTTCGACCAAAGTCCTGCAAAAAAACGATGATGGCTCGGTAGTTAAACGCACAGTTTTGCCAGGTGGTTTGCGCGTAATTACTGAATACATTCCTGGTGTGCGCTCAGTCGCAATCGGCATGTGGGCTGGGGTTGGTTCGCGCGATGAAACACCTGAGATGGCCGGCTCTGCTCATTTCTTAGAGCATTTACTTTTTAAAGGCACTCACACTCGAAATGCATTAGATATCTCTTCTCCAATTGATTCGGTTGGTGGGGAGATGAATGCATTTACAAGCAAGGAATATACCTGCTACTACGTAAAGGTATTAGATCAAGACATGGCGCTTGGTGTTGAAATCCTTTCCGACATGCTGACTAACTCAATTATCACACCAGCAGATTTCAAGCAGGAACAGAAAGTTATCTTGGAAGAAATTGCTAAGTATGAAGATGACTACGCAGATAACGCCCATGAAGCATTCAACAAGGCGTTGTTTGGCGATTCAGACTTAGGTCGACCAATTCTTGGTACAGTTAAAACCATTAAAGCTGCGCAACGTGACAGCGTCTGGAAGTTTTACAAGAGCCACTACAAGCCAAATCATTTAGTGATTTCAGTTGCTGGCGCAATCGACCATGCGGAAGTTGTAGCAGCAGTTAAAAAAGGTTTTAAACCTAAGTTAGTCGGCAATACACTTCCAAGCGAACGCCGCAAGTCGCGAAAGAGTTTTACCCCGCAAACTCAAATCAAGTTAGTAACTCGAGATACCGAGCAAGCTCACTTGGTCTGGGGAGTCCCAGCATTCGCACGGGCTGATTCGCGACGATATGCAGTCGGAGTAATGAACTCAGTACTTGGTAGTGGAATGTCATCGCGATTGTTCCAAGAGGTACGTGAAAAACGTGGCCTTGCCTACACGGTTTACTCATTTCTAAATAGTTTTGCAGATACTGGTTATTTTGGAATCTACACTGGTTCAACTCCTAAAAAAATGGGTCAAGCTGTTGAAGTAATCGAAACCACATTGAGCGACCTTTTAAAGCATGGCATTTCAGATTCAGAAATTCAACGAGGCAAAGGTCAGTTACG
>JAPLBX010000110.1:0-2934 GCA_026392535.1 Actinomycetota bacterium | reverse complement strand
TCTTAAGTCAAGAAGACACCACAAGTCGCATGACTCGTATCGCAAAAGCTGAACTCATCACTGGCGAATTACCACCGGTCGATGAAATCTTGCAGCGAGTGGATGCGGTTACAAGCGAAGAGATTCACCAGGTAATTGATGATCTATTCACTCAAAAACCAATCTTGGGTGTTGCAGGTCCCTACAAATCTGTTAGAGAATTCCAGTCCTCGATCAAGCGAAAGGTGACCTGACATGGTCCTACGTGTAGGAGTGCTCGGCGCAAAGGGTCGAATGGGTGCTGCGGTTTGTAAAGCAATTAGCGAAGCTCCGGATATGAAACTAGTGGCCGCGCTTGATGCTGGTGATGTGGTTTCAACTTTAGCTAGCGAGGGTGCAAACGTAGTTGTAGATTTCACAACTCCAGATGTGGTTATGAACCACCTTGATTGGCTGATTCACAACGGTGTTCATGCAGTTGTTGGCACTACTGGATTTACTGATGAGCGAGTTGCACAGGTTCAAAAGTGGTCAAACGAAAATCCTAAAACTGGAATATTGATTGCACCTAACTTCAGCATTGGTGCAATTTTGATGACACGTTTTGCAAGTGAAGCAACACGTTTCTTTGAATCAGTTGAAATTGTTGAGCTCCATCACCCAGACAAAATTGATGCACCTTCAGGGACCTCAGTTCACACAGCAAAAGCCATTGCGAATGCTCGCAAGTCTACAAAGATGCCAGCGCAGCCAGACGCAACTGAAGCAAAATACATGGACGCTCGGGGTGTGAATGTTGAGGGAGTTCCAATTCATTCAATTCGACTTCGCGGGCTCGTTGCACATCAAGAAGTTATCTTCGGTGACACTGGCGAACTCTTCACGATCCGCCATGATTCCTTTGATCGAAGCGCATACATGCCCGGAGTTCTCGCAGGAGTTCGTGGAGTATTCGAACATCCTGGTTTAACTATTGGACTAGACAAGTACCTCGGTCTTAACTAACTGTGAAGAGCAAAATTGCAGTAGTGGCATTATCAGCCGCCTGCCTTGGTTATTTGGCAATAAGTTCAGTTCGGGCTCAGCAAATAAGTGAAACAAGTTCACCGCTAGCTTTCGCATTTTCAATTTCAATCCTTGTTGTGGTTTCGATCTCGGCTTTACTAATTATCCGCGAAATCCTTTTCGGTCTTCATATTTCGCAGATGTCGTCCGTCCTTGAAGCGGAACAAGAATTACTGCCAGATGATTTGCCTCACACCACATCCGGCCAAACCGAAAAGGAAGCAGCGGATATGAGATTCACAACTGTTTCAAAAGAGGTAGAAAATAACCCTGATTCATGGCGGGCTTGGTTTCGAGTCGCCCTTGCATACGATGAATCTCGAGATCGAAAACGAGCACGCGAAGCAATGCGTAAAGCTGAAAAACTTTTTCGTTCAGCTTTCTAAATCCACAAGCCCTTTGCTCTGCCAATTGCGGTAACAAATGCCGCAAGTACTACAACGACGATAAATGGCGCTCGCATTACTAAAGCGACGATACCAACCGCAACACCAATTAGCCGGCCATCAAAAACTATTGTTTGTTTCTCCGCTAAAACTTGCACAGCAATAAGACCAGACAACATGCCGATTGGAAGTATTGGAATAATCTTCTTGAATAAATCATGCTCCAAAATCGCGCGGGGAACTAGAAATCCTGCAAATTTCAATGCGAACGCAATTAGTGATGCGATTATTACTGGCCAGAAGAATTCAGTCATTGTTCTTCATCGCCTTAACCCAAGCCAAAATGGCTGCGACAAACCCAGCAAGCAATATTGGGATACCTGGTTGCACAAGGGGAATGGCAACTATTGCAACTACTGCACTGATGACGGCTACTAGCAAAGTGAACTTGCTATTTATTTGCGGCCAAAGCAAGGCAATGAATCCGGCAGCAATTGCAGCATCTAATCCAAGCGTGTTCGGATTTCCCACAAGTGAAATTGCGATTGCTCCTAAAAATGTTGCGATATTCCAGAATACAAAAACGCTAGTTCCGGTTGCCCAAAATGCAAACTTTGCCCCAGCTTCTCCGTCGACTCCTTTTTCATGCCCAAGTGCCATTGCAGTTGATTCGTCGATCGTGAATTGTGCTCCAAGGATTCTTTGCAGGCCGTGAGGTTTTAGCAGAGTGTTATTTCTCACAGCATATGCGAGGTTGCGCACACCCAGTAGGGAAGCGGCCGAGACTGCAGAGATTGCGCCACCACCGGCTGCGAGTGTGCCAACTAGTGCGAATTGGGATGCGCCAGTAAACATGATTAGAGATAGCAACTGGGTTTCAATCAAAGACAAACCAGTTGCAATCCCCAAGGCACCAAACGACAGTCCGTAGGTTGCTGTTCCAAGACCAATTCCAACTGCATCGCGAATGATTTTTCGACGAGTGGTTATGGATTCATCTGCAAAGAACATGGCGAAAGCATAGTTCGGCTGTTTGTTTAATTATTTGCTCTATATAGGGATATGGCCAACGTCTAGCCGATACCCAACTCCGCGCACAGCGATGGCGATTCGAGGTCCACCGTTAATCTCAATCTTGCGGCGCAATCTTGAGATGTGCACTTCCAATAAATGGTCGTCACCAAACCAAGTTCCCCAGACGCGATCTAGTAGTTCTTGTCGGTTAACAACTCTGTGTTTGTTGTGCATCAAAATCACCAACAGTTCAAATTCGGTTCGCGTTAAGTCCAAAATTCGCTCACCAATCATTGTCAGGCGATTATCGATGCTAACTTTTAGGTCTTTATGCACCAGTACATTTCTAACAGGATTCAATCTTGCTTTTTCTCTGCCAATAACAGCAGTAGTTCTAGTTACCAAAATCCGTTGATTGCGATCTCTTGCAATGTAATCATCGGCGCCAGCTGAAAGGCAACTTATTTCTTCTACTTCATCGTGATATTTC
>JAPLBX010000047.1 GCA_026392535.1 Actinomycetota bacterium | reverse complement strand
CCAACACCAATTGCATCTGACGGAATTGGATCTGGAGAAATCACGCCAACTTCCAAAAGTTCATGCTCGGCAAAAGTTGACATCATTACGATTTTTTCCCGATGCTTGAGTCTTCCGTCAATTACGCGAATGTATGTGACCACACCCCGGTAGGTGTCATAAACTGAATCGAAGATCATTGCACGAGCTGGTGCATCTGCATCGCCAACTGGATGCGGAATAGTTTTTACGATGTGGTTTACAAGTTCCGGTACACCTTGCCCAGTCTTACCTGAAACTCGCAAGATTTCGTCCGGATCGATTCCGAGGATTTTTGAAATCTCAGCTGCATACTTATCTGGTTGCGCGGCTGGTAAATCGATTTTATTTAAAACTGGAATGATGGTTAGGTTGTTCTCAACTGCGAGATACAAGTTTGCAAGAGTTTGAGCTTCAATCCCCTGGGCGGCATCTACTAGTAGAACTGCACCTTCGCAGGCTGCTAGTGAGCGGGAGACTTCATATGTGAAGTCCACGTGACCCGGGGTGTCTTTTGATTGTGATGCCACGCTCGCGTTCAATGTCCATACGATCGAGATATTGGGCACGCATGTGGCGGCCGTCGACTACCCCAGTGATTTGCAACATTCGGTCGGCCAAGGTGGATTTGCCATGGTCGATGTGGGCAATGATGCAGAAATTGCGAATGAGTTCGGGTGGGGTGGAACCAGGTGAGTTCTTGGCCACACTTTCCTCACATTCTGCTCTCAAGAGGGATTTAGGGGGTTAGTCTCCCACGAGCCATGAGCGGATTGGCACACACTCACCCTTTAAGGCTATTCTTCGCCCGCTCCAAAAGGAGTTCCCTCAGGGGACGAATAACGAAGGTAGTCCTGTGGCAAACATCAAGTCTCAGATCAAGCGCAACAAGCAAAATGAAGTTGCTCGTGAGCGCAATAAGACTATTAAGTCTTCTGTTCGCACTGCAATCCGCAAGGTTCGCGAAGCAGTTACCGCTGGTAACAAGGCAGAAGCAGCAGCATTGGCAAAAGACGCTAAGCGCACTCTAGACACGGCAGTTTCACAAGGCGTTCTTCATAAGAACAACGCTGCAAACCGCAAATCTGGTGTTGACGCTCTAGTTAACAATCTCTAAACAAAACTTCTAAATAGCCCTCGCAGAAATGCGGGGGCTATTTTTTATCTGGCTACTTGAGCCATCTCAACAAGCACTCGCTCGAGCAGTGCTTGGCGCTGAATTGGATCTAGAACTTCAACGGTCCCAAGTTCATCGACATGCCCACCTTTAAGTGCGGCATCGGCATAGGTAAGTAAAAGCGCAGCATCAGCTAACTCTGCAGGTCGCCATTTGCGAGCTTGATCTCGAAGAGTTCTTACTTTCCAAGGCGGCACCCCAGCCATGCGAGCAATGTCTGCTTCGCTACTACCCGATGGCGCATTAACAACATGCAACAAACTTCGAATCACATTGATGGCCGTTGCAACTACTGCCGGTCCCATATTTGGTTCGCGTTCAACACCCCAGCGCAATGCAGTTATGGCTTGCGTAACTCGACGTTCGAAAACATGGTCAGTAATCACATATGCCGGAACTCCCGACATTCCTTCGTAATACTTCTCAACATCTTCAGCCGAAATGGTCGCTGAATCTAAATCAGAACTTAATTGACTAACGGCTGCCGAAAGCATTCGCAAATCATCACCGACAGCATCACGCAGTGCTTTGACTGCATCGGTATCAATCTTTCGTTTAAAAGACTTGAATTCATTAATGATGAATTCATCGAAAGCTTTACCTTTTGGCTTTTCAACCAAAATTACTTCAGCTTCTGACTTCTTAATTTTGTCAATGAAACCTCGGCCCTTAACTAAACCTTTTTGAAGTAGTAAGGCCCGGGTTTGAGTTTGTGGATCGGCAATTGCTGCCAAAACTGCAGATTGCAATCCGTCAGATGCCTGTTCAATATTGTCCACCACGACCAGCGGGGTTTCACCAAAAAGACTTGGCGATATTGCGTCCACAAAAAGTTCATAGCCATTATCTGCAGAGCCATCGATGTCCCTGCGTTCAAGAGTCGGCTCAACTGTGCGAACGGCACTTAATATGCGTCTGACCTCGCGTTCAGCGAGGAATTCCTCGCCACCAGCGATCAAGACAATTGGATGAGCCACGGGGCAACTATGGCAGACCACCTAGACGCATGATCTACTCGTCGAATAAGAGTTGGCTCCCACACTGATATGCCCGCAATTCATAGTTGAGAGCACAGTCGAGCCTGCTGTTTGATAGAGCAAAATGGTGGTGGCGTTTGGATGCCCATAGGAGTTAGCCAAGCCAACTGAAATCCAAGCCAACTTTGCATGCACCCAATTCGCAAATTCTGGTAACTGATAAGCCGAACCATGATGCGGAACCTTCACGATATCAACCATTGGGTTCGACACACTTTGCATCAGCAGGCTCTGGCCATCAACTTCAATGTCGCCTGTCAACAAAATCCGATGATGCGCAGTCGTTACGAGCAAGACAACCGAATTGTTGTTAATCGAAGATCCGTCTGAGTCATCAACTGAGCTAGGTGGATTGGCAGGTGCAAGGACTTGCCAACTTACTGGAAATTGTGAATCTAGAAATTGCCCATTCATCCCAACAAAGGCAATCTCACGAACTGTGGGTGCGACTTTCGATTCCACTAACCGAACGCCACTTGTCGGTGAGGACAGTGCTGCCGTAATTAGGCGAGATGGTCTGGAGACTTCGAGCAGACCTGAAATTCCACCAATGTGATCGGCATGGAAGTGGCTTGCAACAAATAAATCAACTTTACTGATTCCAAAATCTTCTAAGCACGTTTTCATAGTCATTGGGTCAGGCCCAACATCGACCACCATTGCAGAACAAATCTATTGATTGTTGCAAACACGACAATCACGATTACAAAGAGGCCAAACAGGATTTTGACATTCCTACGGTTCATAAATGCAATGATTAACACAACTATTAGTCCGATCCCCCGCGCACTTAAGATGTTTATTGCAAAAATCGAATTCGAGAAAACACTTGCAACCGTGACTATCGCAGCCGCAAAGCCCACAGCCAAATTTGCGATTAGTTGGGCAAGCGGGTCGAGTCCTGGAATGAAATGAGTCAGTGGTGCAATCAGGCCAAGCACTGTGGCAGGTGCAACCATAAATTCTGCGACGATATTTGCTGGCACAGTTGCAAACGTGACCGGACTTCCCATTGCCATCAATATTGGAAACGTAGCCAAACTTGCAGCTAATGCCGTGCTACTTAGCTTTATTGGTAAAGAACTATTTGAATCTATTCCCCAAATCTTGGGTAGCAAAATGAGCCCAAGTGTGGCCGCGACCGATAAGGCAAATCCCCAAGAGATTGCCAGCCATGGATCGATCAGCAACAAAACGGCCACCGCTAGAAACAAAATATCTTCGGAGAATTTTTGTAATCCCTTTATCCAATAAAGCAATGTGACACCAGCCATCATTGCTGCTCTCACCACACTTGGTGAAGGCCTGGCTACAACTACAAATGCAACGAGGACTAATAGCGAAATTACTAAGCGCCATTTGTCACTAATTTGAGTGCGTTGCAAAATGAACTGGACGAATAGCAACAAGATTGCCACGTTCGCACCACTCACCGCAGTCAGATGTCCAAGCCCTGCAATTCTTAGATTCCTAACCAATTCATCGGACTGAGCTTGATTGTCTCCCACCACTAACCCTGGTAACAATGCGGCTGCGTCAGAGGGGTTTTGTTTGTAGGTCAATTCCGCAAGTGAATTTCTAAAGGTTCCTGCCACTGACTGCAAATTTGTTTCCTTTGAAATTAACTCAGGCTCATCTTTACAAGTAGCAAATGCAAGGTATCTGCGATTTCCAATCGCCTTTCGCAATGTCATTCTGCATTGCCATACTGAAGAAGGTAATGCGGTGGTGAGGTCACTCTCGGATTCGCCCACGGTCAGCGCAATAGGTAAATATGTATCCCGTTTCACAATATCTGCATAGACAAAAACATCTTGCTCGAAAGTAAGGGAGCCGGAAAATCGTTCTGCCACAAGTTGTGGATCGCTCGTTATCTGGAATTGCAAGGTTTGATTACTTAGTTGTTCAATCTCGAAGTCACCTTGATGAAGCCAATGATGCCTAGCCCCAGTGAGAGTTAGACCAATGACAAAGTAGATGATTGGTAATTTCTTGTTATGTGAAAAATGGAGGAATGCAATGCCAATTACAACAAGGACAAACAGCCAGTGGTTTGCTCTTTCGGTAATTGCGAACCAAGCAAGAGCCCCTGACCATAAACCAAGCGAAGCAACTGCAAATCTGGAATCTGAAATGTATTTCACTATTCGACTACGGCTACCTTTTGTATATCGGCCATTAGGGCTGGGCCAATACCCGAAATTGCATCCAAGTCCGCAAGGTTGCGAAAACTGCCATTCAAAGTTCGATAGTCGATGATTCGGTTTGCCATTACTGGGCCAATCCCTGGAATGGTTTCTAGTTCTGAAACATCCGCTTGGTTTAGGTTAATTTTGCCGCTCATGTTGTTTGAATTAGCTTGATACTTCTCAACCAATATTTGTTCGCCGTCTACTAATACCCGAGCAAGATTTATATTTGGCCTTTTAATGGTCATGCCACCAGCTGCATTGACCGCATCGATTACCCGTGCACCGAGTGGTAATTCCACAACCCCGGGATGAGCCACTCGCCCAGTGATGTAAATCGTGACAACCGTCTGAATCGGATTTGGTGCAAAGGTTTGAGAAACTTCTGCGATTACCTTCTCGCTTGGCGTTTGCAGCCAATTCCAGCCAATGAATCCAATAAGTGCCAAACATCCTGGAACTAGGAATTTCTTATGCTCTGTCCAATTAATCTGCACTTATAAATTATTGAGATTCTAATCAACTGGGTAGTTGAAGAAGTTTTCTTGTTGAGAAGATGCGAGCAGGATTTAGTCTGAACTAGTTAGATTGGTGAAACTGTCACTGCAATAGCGCCAGGGCCTGCATGAGCGCTTAGCACAGCACCTAAGTCTGCGACCACAACCGATGTTCCAGGTAAAGCTTTTCCAATTTCTTTTGCAAGCGAATCTGCTCGATCTCGGTTTCCGCTGTGTTGAACGCCAATCTCCACTTTGCGCCCAAAAGTATTTGCCGCTTCACTGGCCAATTCAACTAATCTGGAATTCACTCTAACTGATGTGCGAACCTTTTCGAACGGAATAACTTTTCCGCCCGCAATCTGCAATATTGGTTTAATCCCTAAAGTTGTGCCGACGATTGCTTGCGCGGTTCCAATTCGGCCACCTTTACGCAAGTGTTCAACAGTTTCAACTGCTAACCAAGTCTGGGCCGACATCCCCTTATTGGTAGCAATCTCTGCAACTTCGTTGACAGTTGCGCCTCGCTTAACCGCTGCACTAGCTGCCATAACTGCAAAGCCAAGCCCGAGCCCGATTGAACGACTGTCGACCACTCGAACTGGTATTGCCGAGTCTCTTGCCGCAGTAACACATGCGGCGTAAGTAGCGGAAAGTTCACTAGACAAATGAATTGCGATTACTTCGGTATATCCCTGCATCTGCAAAGTTGAAAAGAGATTTTGAAAGGTTTGTGGCGAAGGATGATTGGTGGTGACATTTTTACCAACATTTATCGCTGCCAAAACAGCTAAAGAATTTAGTTCAATACCTTCATCGCGGGTGGTGTCATCAATAGTGACTTGCACTGGAACTACAGATATTCGATCTCTATCAACAACGTATTTAGGTAAGCACGAAGTTGAATCTGTGATTACTGCGATTGTCATGGTCTGAGACTAGAACTAACTGCTAATTTGCAGGAACGATATTGACAAGTTTTGGAGCTCGAACGATGACAGTTTTCACTGCCTTGCCATCAAGCGCGGCAACCACAGCATCTGCAGAGAGAGCAAGGGCCTGCAAATCAGATTCGGAAATGTTTGGTGAGACTTCGAGCCGGGCTTTGATTTTGCCCGCAATTTGCACCACGCAGGTAACCGTCTCGTTTATCAATAGTTCTGCATCCACTTTTGGCCAGCCAGCATTTGCCACTGATGGCTGATGGCCAAGTCGTTGCCACATGTCTTCTGATGTGTAAGGCGCAACTAGTGACAACATGATTGCCACGGCTTCGGCTGCTTCTCTAACTGCTGGATCAGAAGTGGAAAGCCCGCCATCAATTGATTTGCGCGAAGCATTTACTAATTCCATGGTTTTTGCCACCGCCACGTTGAAGCGATAAGACTCAACGGCCATGGCTGCTTCAGAAACCGACTTTGCAGTTGCGCGGCGCAAAGTAATGTCACCATTTGAAAAATCTATGCCTGGTTTTGAGGTTACTTCACCAGAAAGACGCCAGGCTCGAGCCAAGAATTTCTTCGAACCTGAAGGAGAAACTTCAGACCAATCAATGTCATCTTCTGCAGGACCTGCGAAAACCATGGTCAACCGAATCGCATCGACGCCGTGATCCACCAATGCATCTGAAAGTTTCACAACATTTCCGCGACTCTTACTCATTGCTGAGCCATTCATTACGACCATGCCTTGATTCAAAAGCTTTGTAAACGGTTCGTTGAAATCAACTAAGCCCATGTCATTCATCACTTTTGTGAAGAATCGCGAATAAAGCAGATGCAAAATTGCGTGGGTTACGCCACCAACATATTGGTCCACCGGCAGCCATTCTTTTGCCAGCGCTGGATCAAACATTTGTGTTTCATCTTGTGGATTTAAGTAGCGCAAGTAATACCAAGAAGAATCGAAGAATGTGTCCATGGTGTCAGAATCACGACGGGCTGGTTTCGCACACTTCGGGCAAGGGACATTTACCCAATCTGTGGCAGCGCCAAGTGGTGAAGTGCCTTTCGGACTTAAATCTAATCCAGCGGCATCTGGCAATAAAACAGGAAGTTGATCTTGGGGTACTGGGACTTCGCCGCAGTCTTCGCAGTGAATAATTGGGATTGGCGTGCCCCAATAACGTTGGCGTGAAATCAACCAGTCGCGCAGACGATAGTTGACACTTGCTTTACCAAGTTTGCGGTTCGATAGTTCTGAAATTATCTTTGCGATTGCATCCGCTTTGTTTAATCCGTCTAAGTTCCCAGAATTCACATGCAGACCATCGTCAGCTGTTGCGATTCCAGTTTCGGCTGGATCGGTTTCAGATTCGACTACCACCTGAACTGGAAGATTGAATGCCTTTGCAAAATCCAAGTCGCGTTGGTCATGAGCAGGCACTGCCATGATTGCACCGGTGCCGTATTCAGCTAATACATAATCTGACGCATATATTGGAAGTTTTGCACCATTTACTGGGTTGATTGCATAGCGACCTAAGAAAACTCCACTTTTCGGACGATCTGTTGCTAGCCGCTCAATGTCAGAAGCCTTTTTAACCTCTTCTAAGTATTCCTTGAATGCACCTTCAACTTCAGTGCCAGCCGCTAAAGAAGCAGCAAGTTCTGAATCGACTGCCACCACGAAGAAGGTTGCGCCATAAAGTGTGTCTGGCCTGGTTGTGTAAACCTTAACAACCTGATCTAACCCTTCGATTTCAAAATCGACTTCAGCGCCATTTGAACGGCCAATCCAGTTTTTCTGCATCAACAAAACTTTGTCAGGCCACTGCCCTTCAAGTTGTTTCATGTCATCAAGCAAACGATCGGCGTAATCGGTAATCTTCAAATACCACTGTGTCAGTTTCTTTTTTGTGACCATTGAATCGCAACGTTCACATAAACCTTGAACTACCTGTTCATTTGCTAAAACTGTTTGGCATGATGTGCACCAGTTAACTGCAGAATCTTTGCGATATGCCAATTTGCGATTAAACATTTCAAGAAAGAACCATTGATTCCATTTGTAAAACTCTGGATCACAGGTATTTAAAACCCTGTCCCAGTCGAATGAACATGCATATCTACGCATCGAAGCTTTTTGAGTGGCAATATTTTCATATGTCCAAATCCGTGGATCTTCATTACGTTTAATAGCCGCATTTTCGGCCGGCAAACCAAATGCATCCCAACCAATTGGATGCATAACGTTGAAACCTTTTTGCACCCAATAACGAGCAATCACATCGCCAAGGGCATATGCCTCAGCGTGACCCATATGAAGATCTCCCGATGGATACGGGAACATGTCTAGAACGTATTTTTTGGGACGAATGTCATCTTTGCGGCCTGAGCGAAACGGCGCGATTTCATCCCAGACAGGCAACCAGCGCTGCTGAATCACCTCTGGGTCATAAACCGCAGATTCGTCTTGGATAGACATTCAATCCTCCTTGCGTGGAGCTGAGGGGATTCGAACCCCTGACCCCCTGCATGCCATGCAGGTGCGCTACCAGCTGCGCCACAGCCCCTTAAAACGTGCGAACACTACCTCACACGCGTGAGCACAGATTTAGAGGTGAACCTCACGCATCGGTGGCATGGCAGAGACGTTGTAATCGGAAATTCTCCAGATATTGTGGGTGGGATCGCGGTCCAAGACCACCCAGCCTGCATTGGAAAGCACCTTGAATGCATTGTGGTGCTTCATTGGCAAACCAAGTAATTCCAAGGTCGCAGCACGGGCACTTCCGCCGTGTGTAGCAACCACAAGTGTGCCAGTCGCCACCTTCGCATATTCGGTGATTGCTTCAATAACTCGAGCGGCAACTGCTCCCCTAGTTTCGCCAGTCACTCCAGCTGGAGCTGAAATATCTTGCTGCCAACTGCGCAATGAATCGCCATGTTGTTCTTCGATTTCGGAATAGGTCAAACCTTCCCAAAGTCCGCCATCGGTTTCGCGAAGTCTTTTATCTAAAACAACTTCCAACCCGGTTACGTGAGACAGGAATTCGGCAGTTTTTGAAGCACGGACTAAATCACTTGAAACCAGCATTGAAGGTTGAAGTCTGGCCAACATTTCTGCTGCCGCTTCAGCTTGTGCTTTGCCAATTATGTCTAGCGGGATATCGCTTTGGCCTTGCCAACGTTGATTAAGATTCCATTCGGTGCGGCCATGTCGCCACAAAACAATGCGGCTCAAATTCACTGATCGGCACCTGGATTAACTGGAAGTTCAAGTTCAGGACAGTCTTTCCACAAACGTTCAAGATCGTAGAAGCTTCTTTCTTCAGCATTTTGCACGTGCACAACGATGTCGTTGTAGTCAAGCAAAATCCAACGACCGGCTTGTTCGCCTTCACGGCGAAGTGGATCGACATCAATTTTGTCTAGCGCTTCTTCGACAGCATCAGTGATCGCACGAGTTTGGCGATCATTGCTACCAGTTGCTAGTAGAAAAATATCCGTTAAACCAAGTCGATCACTAACGTCAATAAGTTTGATGTCAGTTGCCAACTTGTCTTGTGCAGCCCAGGCTGCGCGGTAAGCCCAATCAAGGGCTTGAGTAGAGGGAGCCACGTTCCGTCCTTTCAGGGGGCTAGTGTCTCACGAACTCCAGCATCAATAAGACGCTGCCGAGCCTGCACTTTGAGTGCAAAATCTGCATCTATGTGCAAATGCTTATAAACCACATCTTTTTGATGCCTATGTAAATACCGTAAATAGCCAGCAAGTTCAGATTGCTCGACACTGCTACGCGAAGAAGATCCAATAGATGTCAAGACATTCACCAAGTTATTCGAGCCAAATGAATCAATTATTTGCTTCCAAACTTTTTCAAATCTTTGTAAAACAACCGGTGTGTTATCAGTTGCATCAAAGACGAAAGTGACAGCTTCAAAGCCATCCAAAGTTTGCAAAATCGGATTCGCCACTTCCGCGCCGCCAGCCGATTCAACTAGAGAGGCAAATGCCGCTTGGTCAACCTGCCAGACATCATCAATTTCAATACCGTATGCGTCATTAAGCAAATTTAAAGAAGTTTCCATATTCAAGTTCTGCGACGAGCCGCCCAGAGAAAGAGTTGATGCTTTTGTCTCAAAAACTAATTCACTTGGAACATAGAACCACTTGGTTCCTCGGTTTGTTACCACAAAATTCAATTGTGCAAGATCTGATGCGTCACGAAACTGAACCAGCACTACTCGGTTTGCGTTGCTCTTGCTGAACTGACTCTCAACTTCTGGTCGAATAGCGAAAACAAAAATTAGTGTGATGCATAAAAGTGCGAGACCGAGCAAAGTAACTGCGCGGATGAGTTTTTCCATTATTTATAAAGCCTTACCGCTGCAATGTATTTTGCAACTTCAGTAGGAACCAAGTCCTTGAGGGCCAATTCAACCTTTTTGGATGTCGAGACTGTTTCGCGGATATCAGTTGAGGAGATTCCTTGAATATCGCCAGGTACTGCGACAAAATCAAAACCTGCTGGAACTTGAATTTCAACACCGAACCTTTTAACTACTGCAAACACAATCAACTTCTTAAGCTCTTCGGACTGCTTCCACGAATTCAAGCTGTTTGCAGAATCTGAACCCAAAATAAAGAAAAGCTCATCGGATGGATAAATTCTCTTAAGTTGCGAGATCGTGTCGAATGAAATTGTGTCGCCACCACGATCAATGTCAGCAAATGAAACCGCCCACTCAGGATGGTTCGATATGGCGAGATGGGTCATGTGCGCACGAACATCAGCCGGCGCGTAATGTTCTTTTTGCCATTGCTTTGCGGCAGGTACAAACAAAACGGTGTCAAGATTTAGGAATTCTTGTGCTGCTTTAGCCATTTCGATATGACCAATATGCGGTGGGTCAAAACTTCCACCCAGAATTCCGATACGCATTAGCGGTTTGGATTAAAACGAGTAACGATGTAAACCAAAAGCAAAAGCGTTCCAAGACCAGCGGCGCCATACATCCATGGCTCTCCCGGAATTACATTTACAACTTCAGCGGTCTCAGCCAAAATGTTTATCATGAATCACCTTTCAGGTCTAAAACTAGCAAACTAATCGCGGATTTGACCGCTACCGCTCACGACGTATTTAAATGATGTTATTTCAGCTAGCCCCATTGGGCCACGAGCGTGAAGCTTTTGAGTGGAGATGCCAATCTCAGCACCGAATCCAAATTCTCCACCGTCAGTAAATCGGGTAGATGCGTTTACCATAACAGCCGCAGAATCAATTGCCGAAACAAACTTGTCCGCATTTGCCTGATTTTCAGTGATGATCGATTCTGTGTGACCTGTTGACCACTTTTGGATATGTGCAATTGCTTCGTCAAAAGAATTCACTACGCCTGCGGCTATATCTAGTGAGTAATACTCACTCGCCCAGTCGGCATCCGTTACCGGTGCGAAATTTGTGCCGCAGGTTTCGGCGAATTTTTCGAAATCCGAAGTCCCATGCACCGTCACACCTTTTTCTTGGAACGATTTCATCAATTTCGGTAAGAAAGCATCTGCAACATTTTTGTGCACCAAAATTGTCTCTAACGCATTGCAAACCGAAACTCGTTGAGTCTTAGCATTAATTGCAATGTTCAAAGCCTTATCAAGATCTGCAAATTCATCCACATATAGATGGCAATTGCCAATTCCTGTTTCGATCACTGGCACTGTTGATCCGGTGACAACTGATTCAATCAGACCGGCGCCGCCGCGTGGAATAATCACATCCACAAGGCCGCGTGCGGTCATTAAGTGCTTAACTGATTCGTGATCGGTACCTGGTACCAAAACTATTGCATCTTTCGGTAGTCCTACCGAACTGATTGCATTTCGCATAATTTGAGTAAGAACCGTGTTGGTATTGAAAGCAGAGGCAGATCCGCGAAGTAGGGCCGCACTTCCAGTCTTCAAAATCAATACTGCAGCATCAACCGTCACATTTGGACGGGCTTCATAAATCATTGCTACCACGCCGAGTGGAACGCGAATTTGCTGAACATCCAAACCATTAGGCAAAGTAAATTTACGAATTACCTCGCCAATTGGGTCATCTAGTTTGATCACATCTTTTACTGCGTTTGCAATCTCGGTGATTCGGTTCTCATTTAGAGTTAAGCGGTCAACAATCGCTGGATCAGTTTGCTTCGCTATTGCCGCATCCACATCGATTTTGTTTGCCGCAACAATGTCAGTTATGTTTTTAATTAGTTCCTGAGAAATTGCGAGTAGAGCTTTGTCCTTGATTTCTCTGTCTAACTGCCGGAGAGTTACTGATGCCGCCTTGGATGCGGTTGCAGCCGCTAACACTTCATTTTTCAAATCAGCCATGGCTCAGCCTTTCAAAACCACAAGATCGTCACGGTGAATCAATTCTCTTTCAAATTCGCTACCAAAGGTATCAATAATCTCTTGGGTGCTTTTCCCAATTAATTTCGGGATGTCTCGAGAATCAAATGAGACAAGTCCGCGCGCGATGGTCTTGCCATCTGCGTCTTGCACATCCACTGCATCCCCAGCTTCAAATTCACCACTAACTGCACTGACGCCAGCCGCCAAAAGAGAAGAGCCGCGGTTTAGTAATGCATTGGCGGCGCCACTATCCACCACTAGCTCGCCACGGGTGGCACTTGCATGCTCCAACCAAAGTATGCGGGATGGTTTGCGATTTGGTGCCGCAACGAAATGCGTGCCGACTTCATCTCCGGCCAAAGCCTGCGCAGCAAAACCTGAATTAGTTAGCAATACTGAAATACCCGCTGCCGATGCAATCTTTGCAGCTTCTACTTTAGTAACCATGCCACCGGAGCCAATGCTGCTGCCAACTCCACCAATGTCTAAACCATTTAATTCACTTGGATCATTCACTTGCGAAATTAGTGCGGCACCAGATTCAGGATGACCAGCATATAAACCGTCAACATCTGACAACAAAATCAAAGCTTGTGCCTGCACCAAGATTGCTACAAGTGCGGCCAATCTGTCGTTGTCTCCGAAGCGAATTTCATTTGTGGCAACGGTGTCATTTTCGTTTACGATTGGCATGACACCAAGTTCAAGCAAACGAACTAAAGTTTTTTGAGCATTGTTGTAATTGGTTCGCCGCGTTATGTCTTCTACAGTCAAAAGTACTTGGCCAACTGTCTTGTTGTGTTTGGCAAAGGCGCTGGAGTACTGCGCCATTAGATTTCCTTGACCCACACTTGCCGCAGCTTGTTGGGTTGAAAGATCATTCGGCCGTTTTGAAAGTCCAAGTGGTGCTAAACCTGCAGCAATTGCACCCGATGACACCAAGATAATTTCAGCATCGGATCGAGTAGATATTGCATCAACAAGATTTTTTAACCGAACTCCATCTAGTCCACCATCAATTGTGGTTAGAGATGAAGAGCCAACTTTTACTACTATGCGTTTTGCGCTAGAAATGACATCACGACTCATCGTCGTCTTCTCCTGCCCAAAAAGTTTCGGTTTCGTAAGATTCTCCCTTTTGGGATTCAGCCTCTTCTTGTTCTTTGCGACGGTTTGTTAGCTCGAAACGTAAATCAGTTCCTCGGCGACCCATCATTAGTTCTGCACCTGCTTTAACTGCTGGGTCAAAATCAAATAGAACTCCGCGGTCTCCGCGACCGATCACAATTGTGTCGCCAGCTTGTGCACCAATTTTCAGCAACGCGGCTTCAACTCCGAGTCGAGCTAAGCGGTCTGCAAGGTATCCAACTGCTTCATCGTTTGCGAAATCAGTTTGTCGAACCCAGCGCTCTGGTTGTATTCCAGTAACAAAATACTTATCGTCTTCAAATTCAACGGTGAAGCCGGTTTCATTAACTGGCTTTGGACGAATCACAATTCGTTCAACAAGTGGGTCAGCGGCCAAAGCGCGAGCGCGCGTAACAACTTCTCCAAGTGCATAAAGCCATGGCTTCAATCCAGCATGAGAAACTGCCGAAACTTCAAACACTTCGTATCCGCGCTCTTCAAAAATTGGCTTAACAAGTTCAGCAAGATCCAAAGCTTCAGGAATGTCAACTTTATTCAAGACCACCATACGAGGGCGGTCATCAAGTCCACCATAGGCAGCAAGTTCCTTTTCAATAACTTCTAAGTCAGTTACTGGGTCGCGATTTGGTTCAAGAGTTGCGCAGTCCAAAACGTGCACCAAAATTGCACAGCGTTCTACGTGACGCAAGAATTCAAGGCCCAAGCCTTTTCCTTCGCTAGCACCAGGAATTAAACCTGGGACGTCTGCAACTGTCATCACGGTTTCACCAATTTGGACAACACCAAGATTTGGCACAAGTGTTGTAAATGGATAGTCAGCAATTTTCGGACGGGCTTGGCTAATGGATGCAATCAAAGATGACTTGCCGGCACTTGGAAAACCAACTAGACCAACATCAGCGACAGTTTTTAGTTCCAAATTAATTTCAAGTTCATCACCTGGTTCGCCAAGTAATGCGAAACCTGGGGCGCGACGACGAGTTGAAGAAAGCGCTGCGTTTCCAAGGCCACCTCTGCCACCTTGAGCAATCACAAACTTTTCACCGCTATTAACTAAGTCAGTGATTAACGTGCCATCTTTTTCATAGATCACTGTTCCAGCTGGAACTTTTAAAACAATGTCTTGTCCACTAGCGCCATCTTTATGGCCACCCAATCCTGGTTTACCTTTAGTCGCGCGCCTATGGGGTGAGTGATGGAATTCAAGCAAAGTAGTAACTTGTGGATCGACGACCAAAATGACATCGCCTCCGCGACCACCATTGCCACCGTCTGGACCACCAAGGGGTTTAAATTTTTCGCGATGCACAGAAGCACAACCATTTCCACCATCACCAGCTGAAACATGGAGTGTTACCCGGTCAACAAATGTAACCATTTAAAACTCCTTCGCTAGGTAAAAAATAAAGAGGCAGAGTCCTGACGGACCCGCCTCTTTAAAGTGATTGGTAGGTCTCTTGTTTAAAGACCCGGAAGAATGTTGACAACACGACGACCACGGTGGCTACCGAATTCAACAGTTCCTGCTGCAAGTGCAAACAATGTGTCGTCTTTACCACGACCAACATTTGAACCTGGGTGGAAGTGAGTTCCGCGCTGACGAACAATAATTTCGCCTGCGTTTACAAGTTGACCGCCGAAACGCTTAACGCCAAGGCGCTGAGCATTTGAGTCACGACCGTTACGGGTGCTGGACGCACCTTTCTTATGTGCCATGTCTAACTACTTCACTTTCCTGCAGAGATCTTGGTGATCTTTACGGTTGATAGTTCAGAACGGTGACCTTGGCGACGACGGTAGCCGGTCTTGTTCTTGTAACGAAGAATGTCAATCTTTGGTCCGCGGTGGTGATCAACAAGTTCGCCAGTTACGGTTGAGCTCGAAAGAGTTGCTGCATCGGTGGTGATTTTGCCGTCTTCAACTAAAAGCAAAACCTTAAGTGAAACTGCATCACCAACTTGACCAGCAATGCGGTCAAGCTCAATGACGTCGCCTACTGCGACTTTTTCCTGGCGACCGCCAGCACGAACAATCGCGTACACCGCGAACTCCTTGTTGATTAGGTTTCGTACTTACCAAGGGGCAAGCACAGGTCCACTCGCGTGGAACAGGGCGCAAGGTTAAAGCGTGCGCACCTGCAGGGTCAAACTGACCAATCTGATCAGTGATTTATGAGTAAATCACTCACAGATTGGGCTGACTTAGTGGTCGTGGTCTTCCTCACCGTGAGAATCGAGCTCATCAATCTTGGCAGCACTCATATCCAGGCGGACTTTTACCCCGCGAGAATGGCAGTGTTAACATGGCTCACTGAAGGTCTCAAGAAGGCCCTGACCGATACGTTTACGAGTCATCTGAACCAAGCCCAAGCTGGTGACTTCAGCCACCTGATGCTTTGTGCGATCTCGGCCTAGGCATTCAACAAGTCGTCGAAGAACTAAGTCGCGATTACTTTCAAGCACCATATCGATGAAGTCGATCACCACAATGCCACCGATGTCGCGCAAACGAAGTTGGCGAACAATTTCTTCAGCAGCTTCGATGTTGTTGTGCGTAACAGTTTGTTCAAGGTTTCCACCTTCACCAGTGAATTTTCCGGTGTTGACGTCAACAACTGTCATTGCTTCGGTGCGATCGATAACAAGTGAGCCACCTGAAGGTAACCAAACTTTACGATCTAACGCTTTTGCAAGTTGTTCATCAATTCGGTAGCGAGTGTAAAGATCTTGCGGTTCCACCCACTTCTTAATCCGAGGCTCTAAATCAGGAGCAACGAATTGCACGTAGTCATGCAAGATTTGCCAAATATCGTCACCACTTACAAATAGTTCATTGAAATCTTCATTGAAGATGTCACGAACTACTTTGATTGCAAGATCTGGTTCGGAGTAAAGCAAAGCTGGCGCATTTGCAGTTTTCGTTTTTTCAACAATGTCATCCCATTGCGCTGTTAGTCGTGAAATATCACGAGTCAAGTCTTCTTCACTTGCACCTTCAGCAGCGGTACGAACAATCACACCAGCTTCTTCTGGAAGTGATGCCCGCAAAATAGTCTTCAGACGGTTACGTTCATTTTCTGGAAGTTTGCGACTGATGCCAGTCATTGAACCGTCTGGAACATAAACCAAGAATCTTCCTGGTAATGAAATTTGAGCAGTTAGCCGTGCACCTTTGTGGCCAATCGGATCTTTTGTTACCTGAACAAGTACCGGATCGCCGGTCTTAAACGCCATCTCAATTCGCTTTGCTTCACCTTCAAGGCCGGCTGCGTCCCAGTTAACTTCACCTGCGTAAAGAACTGCGTTGCGACCTTTACCGATGTCGACGAATGCGGCTTCCATGCTTGGCAATACGTTTTGGATACGTCCTAAGAAAACGTTACCGATTAGCGAAGAACCACTATGACGGTTTACATAATGTTCGACTAATACATCGTCTTCTAAAACTGCGATTTGTACACGGTCATGAATTTCGCGAATCGCCATTACTCGATTGACATTCTCACGTCTTGCTAAGAATTCAGCTTCGGAAAGAATTGGGGCACGACGTCTTCCCTGTTCGCGTCCTTCTCGACGGCGCTGTTTTTTAGCCTCTAAGCGAGTTGAGCCACGAGTTTCTTCAGATTTACGATCATCTTTTTCATTTGTCCGAGTGCGCTTGCGTCTACGAAGCGTTGGTTCGCCATCGATTTCAGTTTCTTCTTCGGAATTTTCGGCATCTGTTGATTCGTTTCCTTCAACAATTTCTTTGCGACCACCACGACGGCGGCGACCACCACGACGGCGGCGACGTTGTTCTTGAGTTTCGCCTTCGCGAATGTCATCTTGGGATTCCCCAGCAGGAGTTGCTGACTCAGTTGGCTCGGTTGCTTCGGCTGCCTTTTTATTGTTTGGCTTCGCATTTTTCTTTGTGCGATCATTTCGATTGCGAGTTCGGGCAGCTGGTTTGTCGTCATCAGCAGGTTGGAAAACCGCAGCTAGCGGAACGGTAAGACTTGAAGTTTCTTCTGCTGATGCTTTAGCGCCTTCAGGCTTAGTCTTTTTACCACCACGAGTTTTCTTGACTGGCTTCTTTGTAGCTTTTGGAGCTGGCTCTTGTGCAGGAGGTTTAGCCACTGGTTCTTTTGGTTTTTTAGCGGCAGCTTTTTTATCCCCAACTGGTGGGCCAGCGGGACGGGATGCAGAGCGGCGTTTAGGCGCGTTTGATTTCTGGGATTCTTTTGATTCGTCGGCCATTTGTAACCGAAATCCTTTCACAGCACTTAGTGCTGAAATTCAAGAATTTCACTCTCATGAAATTCAAAGTCTGTGTGGTCGCGATGGTTAAGTCAGCGGTCGGGATCAAGTAGATCGCCGACATCTTTTCCGTCTTGATTCAGTGGACCTGCGCTAATCGAGTAACCCTTAGAGCTACTTCAAAGGCGAGGTCTGCTTCCTGAGTCAGGGCTGACAAAACATCGTCCGGGCGTACAGCGGGAGTTGAATGCCGTAAAACCAACCGAAGTATTGCACACCAAAGCCCAGATTCAGTCATTTCGTCGTCGAGTGCGCTCAGATTCACTACTGAGTGCGTGTGTCAAGGACGCTTGCGAGACTCAAGTATCTGCTATTCCGTCAATCGACTCTTGATGTTTTGCAACAATCCAATAGCCATCCAGACAGCAAAAGTTGCTGTTCCACCATAACTTACAAAAGGCAACGGAACTCCGGTGATTGGCATAATTCCCAAATTCATACCAATATTTTCAAACGTTTGAAAGCCCAACCAAACCGCAACGCCACTTGCTGCAATGCGTCCAAATAAATCAGAGGACTCGCGGGCAATTCTTAGTGCCCGCCAAGTAATAAATCCGAGCAAGAAAATGATGATTCCAGAACCTACGAAACCAAATTCTTCACCAGCCACAGAATAGATAAAGTCAGTTTGTTGTTCTGGCACGAAGCCACCATTTGTTAAAGGTCCATTGAACAATCCCGTGCCACCAAATCCACCACTGCCAATCGCAAGTTTGACTTGAATGATGTTGTAACCCGTCACAAGCGGATCGATAGATGGGTCTAAGAAAACTATTAATCGGTTGATTTGATACTCATCGAGAAAACCCAATCCCAAGACTGCAATGATTACGAATACACCTGTGGTGACAAGTCCGATCATCCATCTGAAGGAAACTCCGCCAACCCCAAGAACGCCAAGCACAATAAATGAAATAACGATTGCTGTTCCTAGATCAGGCTGCAACATGATTAGTCCGAGCGGGAATGCCGCTAAAGCAAGTGAAATAATCACTTCGCGATTCTCTGGCTCAAAACCGCGTTGTCTGGTTTCGGCCAAAATCAGAGCCATACCAAGTACCAGCGCAATTTTGGCAAACTCTGATGGTTGCAATGTGAACCCGAGCGGCAACTGAATCCAAGCTTTCACACCGTTGATTTCGGTGCCAATTAGCAGCACCACAACTAAACCTAAGGAACCAATCAAATATAGAACTGGTGCAAATGCTCGCAACATTGTGTATTTCGAACGAGAAATAACATAGCCAAGAAAAATTCCGATCATGATGTTTGCAGCATGCCGGTATAGGTATGCGTTTGGATCTCCACCAGATGCACTTAATCGTGGTCGTGATGCCGCCCAGACCAAAAGCAAACCAATAACGCTCAAGCTAAAGGCAGCTGCATTCAAATACCAATCCTGACGATGCCACCAAGATTCAGAATCTTTTCCACGGGCAAGTAAATTAAATCGTGCCATTACCAATCACCATAAATAAATCTTTGTAAAAGTGCGGCATTTACTTTGTGAGTTCCAGGTACCTCAGTAATTTGCCCATCAGCAGCAATCTTCGGGATTTCTGTCGCTGGTCCACCATTTTTAAGCACCGACCACTTTGGATTTACCGATTGTCCGCGCACACCAAATATTGCTTCATAGATTTTTCTTACACCTGGAGCCGAAGCATTACCGCCAAGACCTCCTTGTGAAACCATGAAGATGACTGCATACTTTGGTTTATTCGCTGGCGCAAATGAAGCAAACCAACCAGTGGCATCTTTATCTGCACCAGCTTCACCAGTTCCAGTTTTTCCAGCGATTGGAACTTTGGATTGTGGCCAACCTGAAAACGCATAGGCACCAGTTCCACTGGCAATAACATCAGTTAATCCGCCAATAATGTAAGCGCGATCTGATTTACGAATTTTGATTCTATTATTTATTACAGGCTTAAACTTCTTAATAACTTTGCCACTTGGAGACAAAATAGCTTTGGCAACCTGCGGTTGGAAAACCTTCCCA
>JAPLBX010000133.1 GCA_026392535.1 Actinomycetota bacterium | reverse complement strand
GGTGAGATGATTCAAAAATGGCACTTCAGCTGTTGTGTCACTAGTCACTGGCTGCCAGATGCTCATAATTTCACCAGAAGACTTTTGGGCAGATTCAGAAATTGCCATTCGAATTGGCATACCACTGCTCACGCAGAGGTTTACAACATCAATAAATGTTCCACTCATTAGCCGAAGACGTAAGTCGTATTCAATAGCTTTTGTCTTCAGGTTGTTGGATGCAATCTTGACTCCGATAAACATTCATACTACCAAGCAGATAATTGTCAGTATTGGATTGCGGGACCACACTCCAACTAAAAATGCGCAAACACTTCCCGTCAAAATCGAGACTACTACCTTGTGTGCATAATCAGGTTCTTGGGTGAACCTTAAAAACTTTGTTGCGAAGATTTTGTTCTTGTTCGCAATGCCAAGTATTGGTTTCAAAACAAACGTCAAACCAATTCCAAAACCTAGTCCGATTAGATTGCCAAAGTTAACCAACGCTTAGCACCTTAATCTGCGAGATCTTTCTCATCATTAAATACGAGAAGAGAGTCACAGTCATTGCACCAGCGATTACAAGCAAACCGGTTGGAGTTAGGTAGGAATTACGAACCGTAGATCTGCTCGAAGTTAAAAGCAGCACTGCTATTGGCGCTAATGCTGCAACTTTTGCCGAGACGCGGGTAACGGCCTGTTTGCCAGCTATTTCGTTTACTAAGGCAATGTCAGCGCGAAGGTTTTGTGCAAACTCGCTTAAAAGAGCTGCGACAGCGCTTGCGTTTTGATTTTGAGCAGTTTGGATTAAATGCACAATCCGAGAAAATGAGACGCTTTTCAAATCTAAACTTAAGTTATGTAAGGACTTAGCAAATGTGGCACCTTGTTCCCATTGCTTGCGTGATTGCCAAAAACAGTTTTGCAAGAATATTGGAAGCGATTCACTTGCTTGCCACGTTGCCTGCGAGATTGATTGCCCCGCCCGTATGCCTGCAGATAAGTCATCGCAAAACTGTGGCCAATACTTTTCTGGAATATGTATAGTTTTTGAATCTTTTCCTACTTTTTTTAGGGAGCTAATCGCCAATGCAATGCCGCAGCCGAAAATCAATCCAATAAGCGAACCCACTACGACACCTTCAACAAATTCGTGTTCATTGTGCGAGTAACAATCTCTGGTAGCCCCTCAACAACTTTCCCAGTGAGCTCAGATATTGATGTTACTTTTCTTTTGCCATTTTTTGCTCTTGCTATATGCACGATTACATCCACAGCATTTGCTACCATCGGAACCACAAACCCTGCTGTGACATTAGAGCCGGCAAGTAGAGGCAATGTGCACAGTTTTAAGATGGCCTCTCGGCTGGAATTCGCATGAATCGTCGCCATTCCAGGTTGACCGCTATTTAGGGCTAATAGGAGGTCAAAACATTCTGCTTGCCTGACTTCACCAATTACTAGCCGTTCTGGGCGCATTCGCAAGGCCTCTCGGACCAGATGCCTCAAGGTCACTTCCCCGTTTCCTTCAATCGAGCCAGGTCTTGTTTGCATAGCTACCCAATCTGATTGATTTAGTGAAATCTCAAATACCTCTTCGCACGTAATAACTCTTTCTGCTGGATCTACTTCATTTAATAGGCAATTTAGTAATGTGGTTTTGCCCGCGCCGGTACCGCCGGCGACAATCACGCTCTTTCCTTGAGAGATACTGCTCGAAAGAAACTCTGCATCTAGTTGTGAGAGAACTTCTTCGGCAACCAAATCGCTAAGTGATTTGAATTTCTTCAAATGTTTACGCACATTTACCGACCAAGACTTTTGTACAATATCTGGAATAACAACATGAAGTCGTGAACCATCTTTTAATGTTGCATCAACAAATGGTTGAGACATGTCTAAACGGCGATTGCTATCGAGCAACATGCGTTCCACCCAAAGCGCAACGTCTTCGCTGCTGATTTCTAATGGAACCTGTTCGCTAACCCCGTTTCGCGAGATAAAAACTTTGGATGGAGAGTTGACCCAGATTTCTTCTAAAGTGTCATCCTGAGCAAGCAATTCGAGATCCAAATGACTTGCCACAGGACTCCTTAAGGGAAAGGCTGTGGGCCTATCAGGGCAGACCCACAGCCGCCAACCGGGGGGATTTGGCAAGGCGAAAATTAGGATTTCCATAAGTTAATGAAAACAATAAGTCTCAAAGGCTAAACAATTTCTTTCTAGGTATAAAAATCCTCACGATTTATCACAATCAGTAATAATCGACTAGCCCGAATGGATGCCATACTTCACACATGTCTACGCCAATCAACAAGAGCTTTCAAATACCGTGTGATCTGGAGACTGCAATTCAGATGATGTCTGACGAATCAAGCCTGGATAGATTGATGAAATTTTCTTTTGCGCAAAATCCCAAACATTCAGTCGAGCAAACTTCTGATGGTGGATTGAAGATTCACATCTTTCGAGAGTTCGAGGGCGAATGGCCGGGATTCTTGGAAGCAATTATCGGTAAAACCTTGAAGATAGATGAGACTCGACATTGGCAACGGGCAAATGGAAATGTTCGAGAAGGCGTGACAGAAATTTCAGCACCAGGTTTACCTGTTGAAGTTAAAGCAAAAATGAAGATCGTTGAAAATGCTGGAAATTGTGTTGTTTCAATCGATGGCGATGTGAAAGTTAATCTGCCATTCGTCGGCGGCAAGGTTGAACAAATGGTTTTAGATGAGATGAATGATGCGATTGATGTTGAAGCAAATTTCTATTTAGAAGAACTTAATATATAGCGCTAACTACTTGATCAATTTCTTCTTAAGCGAGTGCGCTAACAACTTGGTCAATTTCTTGGATGCCAAACCAACTGAGTTCTTGGCTTTCCACATCTGCAAGCATTAGGCATTCACATTCGATTAATCGAATCTCGCCATCAAATTCCACTTCACCCATTTCATCTTCCACTACTACTGCGGTGGCATCGACGACTGTGATTACAACAGCGGATTCACTCAAGTCACCTGCTGAAAGGGAGGCTATCAGTTCAAGCTCATCTTCGTCATCAGTTTCAACTGTTTTCTTGAAACCTTCTGTGGCAGCAATTCCGATTCGGATTTTCGCTGCGAGGGTGCCAGATTTTTGCAATTCAAGCACTTCAGCCTTAGTGAGTGGGAAATATATTCGCATGCTATTTCTCGTTTTGTTTCTTGAGCTCAGCATGTACTTCTTGAGTCAGTTTTTCAATCCGAACGGATAGTTCATGAACCTGCCGGGTGAGTTCTAGATTCTCCTGATCAACTTGGTAGGTATGTTGGGCAAGTTCGCTTGAAATTTGGTCTTCACGTTTCGCTGCAATCAAAAGAATTGCGCCTTGGAGTGCAGCAATGCAAGAAAGAATCAGGTTAAGCAAGATAAACGGGAAAGGATCGAACCCAGAGTCTCGGTTGCCCGAAATCCAAACAACTAGAAACGTAAGAGCACTGAAAACGAATGGCCATGAACCCATTCCATTTCGCATCGCATCGGCTGCTCGCTCGCCCATCGAAAGTTTTGCGCCACTTCTAACACCTGGGTGTTTGTGCCATAAACTTTTCACGTTCATAATTCAACCAATCTAATACCTAAAGGTTACTCGCAAACCACGCCGTCGCCGTCATTATCGCGATACCAGGCGTATTCAGGGTCTACGCCTCGGCGATACGGACCAAGACCGGCAGCTTTAGCTTCATAGCAATAGGTGTAACGGTGATCCGTCTTTCCGTCTGAAGAACCACCACCATTGTTATTTGTATTTGAACCAGTTCCACCAGTCATTCTTACTTTCATCCGTGGTGGGACCTTGGTGATTTTGTTTGCACAAGTTGCGAGTTCTCGGGTCAAAGCTGATTTCTCAGTTGAATCAATTGCAAGATGCCAGCGATATTTCACTCGCACCCAATCCTTGGCATATGTGCAGTGATATCTACTGCTAGGTGGCATCCAAGAAGCAGGATCTCGGTCACTTTTTGATCGATTAGTTGAAGCAGTTACAGCAATCAAACTTGGACCAAAACCTAAATCGTTAGCGAATGCTTCACGTTGACCATAAGTCCAATGACTAGCACCGGACTCCCATGCCTCTTTCAATGGCACGAAATGATCGATATCGAGTGAACCAGCGATGGTGATGTTTTGATTGTCATAAACCGAAAACCATTTCCCCGTAGAAACTGTGCAGCCGCTATTAGATGAGTATGTGACCTTCTTGAAAGTTTCCATCATTAAAACTTCGGCTCGGGTATCGCATCCGTCTGAGTCCAAATCTGCCCAATGGTGAAATAAGGCCCGGTCGTAGCTGTTGGAATTCTGTTCACTTTTTACTTTTAAAAGATTTAATAGTGCAGTAACTTTGATTTTGCTACCAGACGCAGGCGCAGCAATAGCTGGAGTTAGTGCGAAACTAACTGCAAAACTGGATATTACGAGCGCAATTAATAATTGTCGCCCCCCGCGATTCTTCATAAAGGTAAGACTAGCCCAAAAGAACTAGTACTACAGGTTTAACTTGCTCAGGTAATCCATCAAGGAAAATTCAGATTCTTCGACTTCAGATACTTCTACTTTTGGTAATTGCCCAAGCTAAAGTTTAAAGTTCATTTTCGAAATCAGCAATCTGCGCTATTCGGCGATTGTGGCGTTCAGCATCGCTATACGGAGTTTCAAGAAACGCATCAACAATTGCATACGAAGTTTCCTGATCATGCATTCGAGCACCAAGACCAATCACATTTGCATTGTTATGTTCGCGACAAAGTTTGGCTATTTCAACGCTCCAAGCAAGAGCAGCCCGCACACCTGG
>JAPLBX010000149.1:1018-1693 GCA_026392535.1 Actinomycetota bacterium | reverse complement strand
GGAGTTCATTGCTTCTACTAATCGGTACTCAACATCATGAACCGATTTGTCGGCAATCATGCTTCGAGTTCGTCGATATTCTGCCTGGCTTGGTTCATTAACCAAAACATCAAAGCCAACACTGGTTGTTGCGACCGCAGAAAAATGCCAGAACGTCTTTCCGGTGTTTAGTCTCTCGAGTCCAAATACTTTTCCGACCGGACCGGTTGCTCCGTGCCAGAGCTGAACTTTGTAAGAGCCCTCTAGTAAGGACCTTTGCAAAAGTTGGTCGCGAGTTCGCCACCAATTGTGATTGTCATAGACACTTACCTTGGCCCGGATTAACTTGTCCCAAAGTTCTGCTGACTTTGCCTCGGATTTAGAACTGAAAACCGCAGCTGGCAGGCCGTTGGATTTAGCCCAATTCAAACCTGCCTGATCGTACGCAAGGAAAAGTAATTCATCTTCATCTAGGACTTTGTTTAGATCAATCGCTAATGCGCGAGCATTCCCATAAGCTAAATCAGAGTCAACGATTACTACTCGTCGATCTTTTGGAATTTGCTTTGACGCCTCGGCTAGCAATCTGGCCTCATCAGGATTATCTGAGGATCGCATGAATCGGTCGAACATGACCATTTGAATTTTGCGAAGTTCTTGACTTAGCGATCCCATGTTCTAAGTCAACCATGAGAG
>JAPLBX010000149.1:0-966 GCA_026392535.1 Actinomycetota bacterium | reverse complement strand
GCCTTGGCACGTTGGTCGAATGAGTGCTCAAATCCTATTTGGTTTGCTCTTTCTGCAATCTCATCTTGACTCCCCCACTTTTCTCTATTTGCTTTGGAACAAAGTTCTGCTAGCTCACTTGGAGTTCGATAGACAGCAACTGATTCGCCAAAAACATCTCTAATTCCAGCGACATCGTCACTTACCACTCGCGCCCCAGATGCAGCGGCATCAAACAGGCGATTAGATAGGAATCCGTGTTTGGCCATGTCAGGCCAGTGATCATTTAGTACCACGCCAGCAGATCGATACATTCCAGCCACAGTTTCATTTGGAACAAATGATCCCTTAATCAATTCTTTAGAAACGAATAGATCCCAATCTTTGCCGTAAATTGCCGGTGAAATCCCCGCATCGACGCAGTCTCTAATGATTTGTCTAAATTTATTTCCGGTATTTCCAAGAAACAGAATTACTTCACCTGAATCTGGTTCGGCAACCGTTGGAGTGAACTTGTCTGGATTTGTCGCTTGCAAAAGTGAATTGACCACTAATCCAAATCTCTTCGATGCTTTTTTAGCCCAACTGTTGCTAGCTGCGAAAACAGCATCGAATGCCTTGACTTCGTGCCTTGAAATTCGACTCGGATGAGAAATGATCCAAAGTAAGTTGATCGCTCCGGCTTGAGGTCTGATTTGCTCAACACCGCGCAAAACCAAAACCACATCGTCATTCGCTGAATCAGGATGAATAACGTCGTTTCGAAAATCAACCCGAACGGTGTGGCCCAGTTTGGTCAATGATGCTGCGATTTCGTTCGCAAAATACAAATCCCCCCAGCCTTGGCCAGATGGACCAGCAGGAACTGAGGTCTTGATGGCCCAATGGAGGTTTTGAGGGTCTCTAGGACGTTTTCTATTAGCAACAGCACTATTTAAGGATTTACGGGCATCTCGAGTCTCTGAGCGGTTTGTGGCCCTTTGAGCT
>JAPLBX010000058.1:14936-22723 GCA_026392535.1 Actinomycetota bacterium | reverse complement strand
CCGAGTTCTTCCACCAAATGATCTCGGTCCTTGGAATCTATTGCATCGATTGTTTCGTAGGTTTCTTCAATTAGATATTTGATTAATGATTCGTGAGTTTGCTCCGCATCCCAAGGACAACCACCAGGACTGCGCAGCTGATCCATTACTTCACGTAATTTGATCAATCCTTCATTCGCCATAATTAGTTAGGCATTAATTCGATCTTGAGTTGGCGCAAATTCTGGGTTGAATCACTTGGAGTATCAACTAGTCTGAATTGACTCAATACAAATATGCCAAATCGTGGATTTACGGAAATGTCCACTCGTTTTCCATATTTGATTAAGAAATTCACTGCCGCACTAGATTGGCTATCGGCATTTCCAGTCGGATCTAATGCGACGCCGATTGCTTCAAAGTTTGCGGTGGTGCGAACGTTTGACCAGATCCCAGAACGTGGGATGGAGTTTTCTGCCGCAGTTTTAATAAAAGCTTTTTTACCACCAAACATTGAAATGTAATTTCGCTTTACAGCTTGAATTTGTGCGTCAGTTGCGGCAACTCCAATTTCTGTAGCGGCAAGAGTCACCAGTTCATCGACAACGTAAGCTGAAACTAAGTTCTTATGAATCTCTTTATCTGTGCCAGGTTTCAAACTGCCATCAAGGTCGGCAAGAATTTCATTGTATTGATTGCCGATTGTGGTTACCGAGATTTCCTTACCTTCAACTATGGCAGCAGCACCAGCGTTATCAATCAAGGTGCACGAGGTAAGACTCAATACAGCAACTAGCGCGACTAGAAACTTTTTCACAATATCTCCTACACAATACTTGCGGTAAATGCGTTGATCACTTGGCTGACCCATTCGAGTAACTCAGTGTCGGTTTGTTCACCCGGACGAGGCACTGAAATAGTTCCAGACGAAGTCTTGATGAGTGTACGTGGGTAAAGTCTAGAAATCCGCAGTTGCTTACTCTCAGGCAGGACTATGTTGGCGAATCGGACACTAGTTGGACCTGCGATTACTTCGCGCAGTCCAGCCGCCCTAGCGACCTGTCGAAGCCTTGCCACCTGCATCAAAGTCTGAACCGGCTCAGGCAAAACTCCGTACCGATCTAACATTTCAGCTTCCACCTCAGCAATATCAGCCTCAGTTTGGCAAGCTGCAATTCGTTTATACATTTCTAAGCGCAAACGCTCGGCTTGGACATAATCGTGCGGAAGGAATGCGTTGAGTGGTAGTTCAAGACGCATCTCATCATTAGTCTCTTGAGATTCTCCCTTGTATTCCGCCAAAGCTTCACCAACTAGTCGAACGTAAAGATCAAAACCAACGTCGGCAATATGTCCACTTTGTTCGCCACCAAGCAAGTTACCAGCACCTCGAATTTCAAGGTCCTTCATGGCAACTTGAATTCCACTTCCCAAATCAGTGTGTTGCGCAATTGTGGTGAGCCGTTCGTGTGCGGTTTCGGTTAAAGGCTTATCAGCTGGATAGAGGAAGTATGCATATGCGCGTTCGCGACCTCGGCCAACTCGACCACGCAATTGATGCAACTGCGACAAACCAAATGCGTCTGCCCGTTCGATGATTAAAGTGTTTGCGTTGGGAATATCTAAACCACTTTCAACAATGGTAGTTGAAACCAATACATCAAATTTCTTTTCCCAAAAATCAATAATGATTTGTTCTAGCTGGTGTTCATTCATCTGCCCGTGGGCAACCGCGATGCGAGCCTCGGGCACTAAGGATTGCAACTTAGTTGCAGCTTGTTGAATTGAACTAACGCGATTGTGAACATAAAAAACTTGGCCATCGCGCAATAGCTCGCGGCGAATAGCTGCAGCCACTTGCTTGTTGTCATTTTGCCCAACAAAAGTCAAAATCGGGTGACGTTGTTCTGGCGGAGTTGTAATCGTTGACATTTCTCGGATGCCGGTGAGGCTCATTTCCAAAGTGCGAGGAATTGGGGTGGCGGAAATCGTTAAAACATCAACATTGGTCCGAATAGCCTTTAAGTGTTCTTTATGTTCAACCCCAAAGCGCTGTTCTTCATCAACGATTACTAAACCTAGGTCTTTGAATTTTACATCGCGGCTAAATAGTCGGTGGGTGCCAATCACGATATCTACCGCACCAGAAGTCATATCTTGCAAAACCTTCTTGGTTTCACTTTCAGTTTGAAAACGAGATAGAGCGGCAAGGTTTACCGGGAATTGTGCGTAACGATCTTTGAAAGTATTGAAGTGCTGCTGCACCAAAAGCGTAGTTGGAACCAAGATGGCGACCTGTTTCCCGTCTTGAACTGCTTTAAATGCAGCGCGGACAGCAATCTCAGTCTTTCCATAACCCACATCGCCACAAATCACTCGATCCATTGGAACTGTTCGTTCCATGTCTCGCTTAACTTCGTCAATCACAGTTAGTTGGTCTGGAGTTTCGTTATATGCAAAAGCGTCTTCGAGTTCTTTTTGCCAAATAGTGTCTGGTGAAAATGCATATCCAACAGCTGCATTTCTAGCTGCATAAAGTTTGATGAGTTCATGAGCAATTTGTCGAACCGCTTTACGGGCTCGTGTTTTGGTAAGTGCCCAGTCAGAACCGCCAAGTCGGTGCAGGGTTGGAGTCTCACCGCCAACATATTTACTTATCAAATCAAGTTGTTCAGTGGGCACATAAAGAACGTCAACTGGTTGGCCCTTTTTGGCAGGTGAATATTCGAGTACTAAGTACTCTCTTGTGGCATTACCAATAGTGCGCTGCTCCATCGCCCGGTATCTGCCCACACCGTGTTGTTCGTGAACAATGAAGTCACCCACCTTGAGCGTTAACGGGTCAATTGCTCGCTTGCGACGAGATGGCATTTTGACTACATCGCGCATCGAGCCATGTTGACCTGAAATATCTTCGTCAGTGATAAACAAAAATCCAGGGGCCACAAACCCGTGTATTTGATTTGCCTGGATAACTTGTACTGATGCGGAAGTGAGTTTTGAAGTGTCATCTGCCAATCGCGCGACGATATCTTTTGAACCAAGAGCTTCCACAATCCGTTTTGCTGAACCGTGGCCTTGGGCAGATATTAAAACTGGCTTCTTAGCCTTAATATTTTTTTGGACGTCGTCGATAAAGGTATCAAAATTTCCTCGGTAATTTGGTGCGACGGAAATATCAAGATTGATTACATCTGTCATCTCTGCATCCGCGCTGAAAGGTGAAATTCCCCACCAGTTGACTTTTCGATTCTTTGCAATGTCATGCAATTGCTGCAAATCTCGATAACTGGTTTCTCCCAAGTCAATTGGAGTCTTATTGCCAGCTGCTGCGTTTAACCAGGAGGCTTCTAAAAATTCCTGGCTGGTGGCCACTAAGTCATGTGTGCGGGTGCGAATTCGCTCAGGATCGCAGCCAATAATGAGTGCATCCTTTGGCAATAAATCTATTAGCGTTTCAATGCCCTGGGCTAAAACTGGACTCAACGACTCAATTCCCTCAACATAAATACCTTGGGAAACCTTTTCGAAAACTTCAGCTAACTCTGGGTATTTGGAAAGAAGTTGTTCGGCTCTTTGTTTGACCTCATCAGTAATCAACAATTCTCTGCAAGGCGGTGCAAATAGCCCATTTTCCGCTTCACCTAGAGAACGTTGATCGATCACTGCGAAATAACGAATTTCCTCAATTTCATCGCCAAAGAATTCAACTCGAATTGGGTGTTCTTCTGAAGATGGGAAAACATCGACTAGCCCACCTCGCACCGCATATTCCCCGCGTCTTTCAACAAGGTCAACTTTGTTATATCCAATATTGAAAAGATTTTTGGCTAGTGCCGAGATTTCAATTTCATCACCACGTTTTATCGCAACTGGTTCAGTATCAGCAATTGACTTGATAAGTGGTTGCAAGACTGCACGAACTGAAGCAACTAGTACTTTGATTTCAGTTTGACGATCTTTCTTTGCATGCACGAGTCTGCGTATCACTGCAAGGCGTCTGCCAATTACATCTGTGGATGGCGAAAGTCTTTCGTGAGGCAAAGTTTCCCAAGGAACAAACTCAACAACCGAGTCCGAATCTAGAAATGATTGCAATTCCAATGTCAATTCTTCGGCTTCACGACTAGTGGCCGTGATTGCTAAAACTGTTCTTTCGCTGGCTAAATCTGAAATTAGCGCGGAGCGAATTGCCCGCGGTCCCGATACTTCACCTTCAGCTATTTGTAGTATCTGTTTAGTTGCGTCCTGCCAAGAGGGTATGGAATTTAGACTTGTCAGGAGTCCCGACAAACTCTTTTGCATTATTCCTACCGATTCTTCAAAACCTCAAGCACCATTGCTTGATGATGTGGCCAGGTTGCCACATAGGACGCAGTCTTAGGTGGCATTTGATTAAACACCAAATCCAGACCTTCCATGTCTGTGACAGCAAGCCCCTGATGTAATCCGATAGCGGTTGGAGCAGCTGAATCCCACTCGTTGAATCCAGCACTACTCACATAGAGATCTGCGCGTCCGGTTAAAACTCGATCCACCTTGCCACCAACAGAACCACAGTTATCGATTTCAACTCCTGTATATCCGAGGGCTTCAATTTTTGGCAAAAGACCAAGTTTTAACATTCCTAGCAAATTTTTGTTTTCACGAGGTGATGCAATAATCACAAATGGGCGCGCTTGGACTTCGCGAACTTTTACAGCCTTAACTTCGGTTGTGGTCCAAGCAAATTTATGTTCTGGCAAAACAACTGCGCCGGCAATCAATTTCTTTTCGGAACTGCTCCAAAGTGCAACATGAATTGCACACTCTGGTAAGGAACGTGCATATTCATAAGTGCCATCCACTGGATCAATTATCCAAACTCGATCCGCCGATAACCGATGGTCTGAATCTGCAGATTCCTCAGACAGCACTGCGTCAGCTGGACGATGAGCTGCAAGTTGTTCAATCAGATAATCATTTGCAGCTAAATCTGCTTTTACTGCTAATTCTTTTGCAGCCTTTTCGTCTAACGGATCAATATTTGACGCATTGCGAATCTCAATAACAATTTCGCCGGCACGAGTTGCAATTTCAAGGGCTAGTTCGTGATCATTCATTTGTTATACCTATTCTGCGCTTCATCTAGACCTTTAGTAATCAATACTTCAATTGCGTCACAAACTTCTTCATTGAAAAGAGCTAATTCTTTATTTTCAGCACTTGCAAATGGTTTTAAAACATAAGCCGCTGGGTCCATCTGACCTGGTGGGCGTCCTATCCCTAAGCGAACTCTCAGCCAATCGCCAGTGTCGGTTGCGGAGCGAATACTGCGCAAGCCATTATGGCCATTGTCGCCACCGCCGAGCTTTATTCGAGTAGTTGCAAAATCAATATCGAGCTCATCGTGCAAAACTATTAACTTGTCAGTTTCAATCTTGTAAAAATTCATCAAAGCTTTTACTGCAGCACCAGACTGATTCATATAAGTCTGGGGGAAAACTAAAATCACTCTGTCATCTGCAAAGCGACCTTCGGCAACAAAAGCTTGGGCTTTTTTGTGGCGAGTGAATTTCAAACCTAGGCGGGCAGCCCAAACTTCTAATGCGATTGCGCCAATGTTGTGTCGGGTTTTCACATACTCAGGACCAGGATTGCCAAGTCCAACAACTAGCCAAACTGAGTCAGACATCGCACTTCCTTTCTCCTGCGGAAAACCCTACGAAAAAACCGCGCCTCAACTTATTGAGACGCGGTCCTTTTTAAAACTTATTTCGAACGAGCTGCTGCGTCGGCTGCGCTGAGAACAACCAAGTCGATGTGCTAAAGGTTTTGAGTCACTGGATCGCGTTGGATGTCGCGTGGAGCAACAACTTGATTTTTACCGGCGCCAGTAACTTCGATTACATTCTTGGCGTCACGAAGGATGAGTGCAATTTCTTTTGCGTCAATCGCAACGTGAATTAATTCGGTACCTTGACCGTAAATAACTGCTGGCACTTTGCCGTCCTGACGTAGGCGACGGGCAGCACCTTTACCGAAGTCGCTTCGTGGGCTCGCTTCGATGGATACCTTTGGCACGGTCATGCTCCTGAAATACTCGGGTTTTGCGCACCATGGCGTGGACGTTGACAGTCCTTCGTCGATGACGGTCTTAGACCCTCGCCGTGGAACGGGCGAAGTATGCCAAACCCCATATTCGGGGTTTTAGGTGGGGTCTAATTATCGAAAAGGGATGTAACTGAGCCCTCAGTGAAGACCTCGTTGATTGCGGTGGCCAGAAGTGGAGCAATCGACAAGATTTCAAGTTTGTCGAACTTACGGTCCTCTGGAATCGGCAATGAGTCGGTTACGAGCACCTTGGAGATTCTAGATTCACTCATGCGCTGCTTGGCTGGGTCAGAGAAGATTCCGTGAGTAGCTGCAACTATGACATCACTCGCACCAGCTTCAAACAAAGTCTCAGCAGCCTTAGCGATGGTTCCGCCAGTGTCAATCATGTCGTCCACGATTACACAGATGCGGCCATCTACGTCACCGACCACTTCAAACATCTTCACTTGGTTCGGGATATCTGGATCTCGGCGCTTGTGAATGATTGCTAATGGTGCGCCAAGAATGTCGGTCCACTTCTCAGCAACTCGCACGCGGCCAGCATCTGGAGAGACCACAGTAATTTTCGATGTGTCAACTGTGTTCTTTATGTAGCTCGCCATAAGTGGCAATGCAAACAAGTGGTCAACTGGACCATCGAAGAAACCTTGAATCTGAGCGGTGTGAAGATCCACAACCATCATGCGATCAGCACCAGCTTGCTTAAACAAATCTGCTAGCAAACGTGAAGTAATAGGTTCGCGTCCACGATGTTTTTTATCTTGGCGTGCATAACCTAGGAATGGCGCAATAATCGTGATGCGCTTGGCAGAAGCGCGCTTTAGTGCGTCAACCATGATCAACTGTTCCATGATCCATTTATTGATTGGTTCGCTGTGAGTTTGGATTACGAATGCATCGCAACCTCGAACAGACTCTTCAAAACGAACAAAGATTTCGCCATTCGCAAAATCATAAGCAGTGGTTGGAACAACTTCAGTATTTAAAGCCTTTGCAACATCTTGGGCAAGCACGGGATGTGATCGACCTGCGAACAACATTAGTTTCTTGCTCGGTGATGCTTGGATTCCAGTCACTATTTCTCCGTTTCGTTTTTTTCGTTTGCTTTTGTTGCTGCAATGTCTGAGGTTGAGCCTGCGCGCTTCATCCGAACCCAGCCAAGAATGTTTCGTTGTTTTGCTCGGCCCACTGCAATCGAACCAGCTGGCACATCTTCAGTTATCACACTGCCGGCTGGTATGCACCATCACCGATGGTGACTGGTGCAACGAGCATGGTGTCAGAGCCAATTCTAACTGCGTCACCAACGACAGTGCGGTGCTTCTTAACGCCGTCGTAGTTAACGAAAATTGTGGCAGCTCCAATATTTGAACCTTCACCAATTGTGGCATCGCCAACATATGAAAGATGTGGAACTTTAGATCCAGCACCAATAATCGCATTCTTAACTTCGACGTATGCGCCGACCTTTGAACCTTTGTGCAATTCGCTGCCAGGACGCAAGTAACTAAACGGACCAACTTGGGCGCGAACTCCAATATGGGCATCGTTTGCATAAGTGCGAGTGATGATTGCACCTTCATCGACGGTGCAATCCACCAAGGTCACATCCGGGCCAATTTGTGCATCTTCACCAATCGCCGTCTTGCCTTGCAAATAAGTGGAAGGTTGAATCACAACATCTCGAGCAATCACTACATCGGATTCAATCC
>JAPLBX010000058.1:3582-14892 GCA_026392535.1 Actinomycetota bacterium | reverse complement strand
GTGGTGGCTGGGTCAATGATTGTGACGCCTTCTCGCATCCAAACATCATTGATTCGATTGCGCATAATCTCAGTGCAATTTGCTAATTGCTTTCGATCATTAACTCCAAGGATTTCAGTTTCATCAACCACGCTTACGCCAATTACAGGTTTTCCGTCTCCATGCAAAATCTTGATTACATCCGTTAGGTATTGCTCCCCTTGGGAATTGTCTTTGGTGACTTTCTTCAACGATGCTTCTAGATGCTTGCGATTAAACACGTAAATACCCGAGTTGATTTCGGTTATAGATTTTTGTTCGGCAGTAGCATCTTTTTCTTCAACAATTCCAATTACAGCCGCAGACTTGTCGCGAATGATTCGACCATAGCCAAGAGGATCTGAAACTTTAGCTGTCAAAATTGTGGCAGCAGCATTTGCGTCAATATGTGTTTGCCACAGAACCCGAAGTGCTGCACCAGTAAGCAATGGAGTGTCGCCATACAAAACCATTACGTTGTCAGAGTCTGAAATTGGTTTTTGATTTTCAAGTGCAACTCCGACCGCGTGACCAGTGCCATTGCGTGAAGATTGTTCAACTTTCAATACTGCTGGCTGATTTTCGGTTAACCAAGCTTCAACTTGTTCGCGGCCACTACCAGTAACCACCAAGATTTTGTTTGGTTCTAATTGCCAAGCTGCATTTATGACGTGTCCGAGAATTGGTCGGCCGAGAATTGGGTGAAGAACTTTTGGAAGTTTGGATCTCATTCGAGTTCCTTCACCGGCGGCTAGAACCAGCACGAGTGATGGAGTTGACACGAATTTCCTCCCAAGAGACAGGGCAAACCTTATCCTGAGTGAGACTCTAAATGGGAATGCTCCCCGTCGAGGATTCGAACCTCGCCATACGCCTCCAAAGGGCGTTGTGCTGCCGCTACACCAACAGGGATTAGTTAGTACTTACGCACTAACAGGGGCGTATTGAACACACACCCGCCATAGGCACCTTCACTTGCCTGCCTACGGGGGCGTAGGTTAGCGTGAATAATTGGGCGCGAGAAATGGACAGGTGGGAAATGGCAGACAACGTCACACGACTAGAAGTGGCCGATGGAGCTGGTCGTCCTGCCCGAATACAGCCAGTCGTACCGCAATCCACCCGCAAACGAATGACCGCTCTTGAGCGTCGCGAACAGCTAATACATGTTGGCAAATCCCTTTTTGCAAAACGCGGATATGAAGCGGTGACCATCGAAGAAATCGCATCCCAAGCTGAAGTTTCCAAACCGGTTATTTATGAACAATTCGGTGGCACAGAAGTGGACGGTAAAAGTTACGGTGCAAAGGAATCTCTTTACGCTGTAATTGTGGATCGGGAAATCGCCGCACTACTTCACACAATTGAAAAGGCACTGGATGGTTCACATCCTCGCATCATGCTTGAACAAGCTGCAGTTGGTTTTTTGACATACATTGAACAAAACACTGAAGGCTTTCAGATTCTGGTTCGCGACTCACCAATGGGAATGGTCAGTGGTTCCTTTTCAAGTTTGATTACAGACATTGCAGTTCGAGTTCAACATTTGTTGGCTTCTGAATTTCGCCGTCGTAAGTTGAATGCAAAGTTTGCACCACTCTATGCGCAAAGCTTGGTGGGGATGGTCGCCTTGACTGGGCAATGGTGGGTTGAAACTCGCAAACCTTCAAAAGAAGAAGTTGCATCTCACTTGGTTAATTTGGCTTGGAATGGTTTGGCTGGACTTGAAGTTAAGCCAGAACTCAAGTCCAAAAAGAAATAATCAGGTTGTATCAGGATTAACTAAAGATTCTTTACTTGCTTTAGTCGTCGAATTTTCGCCACTCAATATTTTGCGTGGATCTAAATCCTTGATATCGCGTAATGTGTCATCATCAATTGCAGCAGCATCAACTAGCGCGGAACGCGCATCATGGACTTGCCCGCGAAGTTGTCGCATGAACTTCGCTGCCTGAGCTGCATAAGTTGGCAATCGCTCTGGTCCCACAACAATCAAACCAATAACGGCAATAATGAAGAATTCACCAAATCCAATATCGAACAACATGGCTTTAGCCTAATTCTTAAATTCAAGGAAGTTATTTGGAACCAAGCGTGATCTTGTAGGTCTTGCCCGCATCGGTTTCAACCTCAACCACATCCCCTGGGTTTTGAGAGCGAATCACGATTACTAATTCAGAATCACTGTGAATTGTGCGGCCATTTGCCTTCACAATCACATCGCCCACCTTCAGCCCAGACTTTGCAGCCGGACCTCCCTTGGTGATTCCTTGAATTACAGCACCTTCAACCTTTGTTTGAATCGCTAATTCAATGCCCATAATTGGAACGGTTGCCTCGCCGGTATCAATAATTTCTTGAGCGATACGGGTAACAAGGTTTATTGGAATCGCAAAACCTAATCCAATTGATCCGGCTTCTGATTGATTATTGGTGTTGGTGGCAATCGCAGAGTTCACGCCAATTACTCGTCCCTTGGCGTCAATTAGTGGACCACCTGAATTACCCGGATTGATTGCAGCATCAGTTTGCAAAGCATCAATAAAAGATAGTTCGTCATTGTTTCCAGTTGTAACTGGCCGGTCAAGTGCAGAGATGATTCCTGATGTAACAGTGCTTTGAAGTCCTAGTGGCGAACCAATCGCAATCACCGTATCGCCCACCACCACGCCATCACTGTTGCCAAGTTCAACAACAGGTAAGCCAGTGGCTTGAATTTTCAAAACTGCTATGTCGTATTCAGATGTGTGGCCAACTACTTTCGCTAAGAATTCTTGACCATCTGCCAGCGTCACCGTAATTGTCGAGTGATAAACCGCATCAGCAATCACGTGATTGTTGGTAACAATATATCCATTTGAATCAATAATGAATCCAGTTCCAGTTGCGCTGCCAAGTTTGTTCGACGCATCAATTGAAACGACTGCTGGGGTAACAGCTGCGGCAAGTGCTGCGATTGAACCATCAGGTCGAGTCGAAGAATCTGCAGCTGACTGATTTAAATCTACGGTTGTGAGTTTTCCATTGTTCAGCGCACCAAATGCATAAAAGGTGCCAGCGCTACCGATTGCGCCACCGAGCATTCCTGCAATCAACACTGCAGCAATTCCGCGCTTCGCTTTTACTTCTGGTTTCGCTTGAGTTTCAGATTCTGTTTGCAGTTGGCCTGCAGTAGCATCTTCGGACGCCGAAGAATCGGCATGAACTTCAGTATGAACATCAGCTGACTGCTGGATGTGCCAGTCTTGATTTGATCCCAAGGTGTTTTCGTTGCTCGTGTTTCCATCACTTTGGTTCTGATCATTCATGTTCTCATCACTCAATTTCTCATCACTCATAGGCGAAGTTTGCCTGTTAACCCTGCCATGTGCATTCGCAATTGGCCATATCCAACGACTTCTGTCAGATTTCTGACAAAGTACGCAGGTGCAACGCGATATGACCAACCTACCTCTGCCAACAGATGACAAGAACTGGCGTTACGTCGAGTCGAAATATGTTGAACCTGAGCCATGTCGGCTGGCTCGGGAGCGAGCCTTAGAGCTTCAAACCCACGTGGTTAGCCCAGCGACTGGTGCCACCTTGCAATTTTTAATTACCCTCGCAAACGCCCAAAACATTGTTGAAGTGGGAACCGGCACCGCTGGAGCCGCCTACTGGATGGCCGGGGCTCTTGGAAAATCTGGCCAGATCACTTCGATCGATGCCGAAGGCCAGCATTACAAATACGCAAAAGAGATTTTGGCAGATTTTGAACATTCAACTCGGGTGCGCTTAATAAATGGCAAACCACTCGAAGTATTACCTCGACTAGCTGATGAAACTTATGACGCTGTTGTTATTTCTGAACATTCAGATGTGTTGGTGGAAATAATTGAGGAAGCCATTCGGATGGTTTCAATTGGTGGATTAGTCATATTGCTAAATGCTTTGGGGAATCAAAAAGTAGGCGATCTAACTCAGCGAGATCAAAAAACTGTAAGCCTGAGGTTGGCTGTGCAAGATATGTTTAAAGACAATCGGCTTCAATGTAATTTACTAACTGTTGGCGATGGAATTTTGGTTATGCGCGTCGTTGGACGTGAATACATTCCAATCGAATCTTCAACCATCTAGCCCTACCGAATATTCAGCCTTTAAATATTCAACTCTTCGACTGGATGATTCATTCAATTTTCCAACTAACTAAACCAATAAATGTTCGCAAAGAAAAAGACCCGCACTAGGTGCGGGTCTTTTTGTAAATTTCTTTGTGTGAATTTAATTAACTTTGTGTGAAATTAATTAGATTGGACGCAGGGTTGGTCCAGCAGTCTTTGCAGTTTGAACTAATTGAGATCCAAGATCAGCAGCTTCTTCAGAGTTCAAAGAAACCACTAAGCGGCCACCACCCTCAAGTGGTACTCGCATCACAATGGAACGTCCTTCTTTGGCAACTTCCATAGGACCGTCACCCGTACGTGGCTTCATTGCAGCCATTCAAACTCCTTATTAATTGGCTCGAATAATCCAAATGGATTGGTGTCGAGTCCCACCTGAGACCCGAAGTCTCAATTTCAATAGGAGCATTATCCCTTAGAAACCCGACCCTTTAACCCACGTAACTACTCTCAGTCATAATTTTGAGAGTAAAAATCACATTCTGTGACATGATCGTTAACAAATCCTGTGGCCTGAAGGGCTGCATAGAGCGTGGTTGGCCCAACAAACGCAAAATTCAAGCTTTTCAGGTGCCGAGACAATTTCTCAGTCTCAGCGCATTTACTCGGTAATTGGTCTGTTCCCTTAGCCGGCCGCTTGAATCCTTGGGCCTTGAGCGACTGTTCTGTGGGCGCAGCTTCGAGCAAGGTTTGGCTTAGCCAGCCTTCACCATGCAATTCCCACATCCCCATAAGCGCCCTGGCATTCTTTATTGTGGCTTCAATCTTTCCTCGATGTCGAATGATGCCAGCGTCTTGGAGCAAGGCATCTACTTTCTTCGGTGAAAAGTTCGCCACTTTTTCAACTTCAAATTGCTCAAATGCCTTGCGGAAATGTTCTCGTTTTCTTAGCACTGTAATCCACGACAGCCCGGACTGAAAACCTTCGAGAACTAAACGTTCATACAGTGCGCGGTCATCGCGAATTGGAATTCCCCACTCAGTGTCGTGATACTCAATGTAGTCTGGAGCGGAATTTGCCCAGCCACATCGGTTGACGTTCACTTTAGGCTCTAGATTCCAAGTTTCGCGCAAACTTGTTTAATGAAGATTGCACACCACTTAAGAAAAATGGTTTTAGTAACCGAAAACCAAATAGCCCAACTATGCCTAAAGGTATTTCTAAGTCTTCTGACCAATAGAAACGGGTTATAGATTCAGAAAACTTCTCAACTCGCATAGATCCAGTACCTTTAACAACGCGACCAGTGTGAATCACATCGACAATAAATGGATATTCCCATTTGGTGACTGTCATGTAGTCCCAAAAACCAATCGGGCCAAAACCAGTAAAAGCTGCTATCTGGCCACCAACTTCTTTAGCCAGGCCAGGAGTTCTAATTTCAACTTTGGTGCCAAAGATCCATTCAGATTGTGCTGGCCAATTTGTTAAATAATCAAAGACTTTTTCTGGGGTTGAATTTATGTCAACGAATAACTCAATATGTTGCATGCAGCTAATTCTTTTTTGACTTTAAAACTGCAATTTCAGCTTCGAGATTGCTGATTACTTGATCCACTCTGGTTTTTTGATATCCAAAAAGAGTTAAGGGGATTCGTTGACCTTCTTCGAAAGGTGCATTCGTTTCTAAACTATCGTCGGATTTAAGTTCGCCTAAAGCTCCGGTAGCGGCTAGCGCAAAAACACCTATGACTACGAGCCCAACTACGAATATCAACCAAAACACATCCCTAGTCTCACCTATCTTGGCTAGGTCAGCAATCTTTGACCGTTTCCTGACAGAACTTGATAGAAACCAAAGATATTTATGTGTGCAAGTGTGTGATAGTCCGCTTGTGGCCAATAAATCAATCGAATATTCAGGATTCGAAAGATGGAATTTGGACGCGTAAGAAAATTTCCTTTTTCTCTCCCCCAACTGTGGAGTACCAGAAATGGTGCTCCACAGTTTTTATTGTAAGTTGTTAATTAGATTGCAGTTGTTCAATGCAAGTCATAAAGTGCGGTTTATCCAGTAAGGTTTATTTTGACAACCAGTTTTGCATTGCTGCCAAAGTGCTATGAAGTTGTGCAACTGGCACGTATTCATTTGGCGCATGTGCGAGGGCGGCAAAGCCTGGACCGAAATTTACTGCTGGGATATTTAAAGCGGAAAAAAGCGCAACGTCGGTCCAACCAAACTTTGGTTGTGGATCTCCAATCACGCTTTCTATAAATTGTTTAGCCGCTGGGCGCGAAAGTCCTGGCAATGCACCTTCTGCATAATCCACAACGTCTACCTGGTAGCCGACAAACACTTGCTCAAGATGCTTTAGTGCATCTGCAGCAGATTTATTTGGTGCAAAGCGATAGTTGATGGAAATGCTGGCACTATCTGGCACCACATTGCCGGCTACTCCGCCATACACATCCACAGCTTGCAGACCTTCGCGATATTCAAGTCCATCAATTAAAACTTTATCTGGCACGTAGTTTTCTAGGATTTCCAAAATCTGACCAAGCCCATGAATTGCATTTTCGCCCATCCAACTGCGCGCAGTGTGGGCGCGACGACCAGAGGTGCGAATTTCTATTCGCATAGTTCCTTGGCATCCACCTTCGACTACAGCATTTGAAGGTTCCATCAATACGGCAAAATCAGCTTTGATCCAATCTGGGTGTTTTTCAGAGATACGCTTAAGGCCGTTTAGATCAGCATCGATTTCTTCACAGTCGTAAAAGATGTAAGTGACATCTCGAGTTGGCGCCGTCTCCTTGGCTGCTAAAAGCAAAGCTACTGCTAGCCCGCCTTTCATGTCACAACTTCCTAGCCCATACAGCCGGTCCTCAGATGCTTTTTGTTTTCCATCCACGTCTGCAACCGGCACTGAGCCGCCTTGGCTAACAATTAGTGAGCGGTCGTTTCCAGAGCTTGGCACAGTGTCTAGGTGACCTGCGATAACTACGCGTTCTGGCAACCCTAGATTTGTGCGGGCCACAATCGTGTTGCCATCGCGCAAGATTTCGAGGTGGGAATAGGTTTTTAGAGCATTCTCGACTGCATCCGCTAAGGGGCCTTCGGATCGGGACTCAGATGGGAAATCCACAAGTGCACTGGTGAGTTCAACTACCCCAACATTGAGGTCCAAAAGGGCAGGTAACGAAGCCATGAAGGTAGCGTAAGCCTTGTGAATACTTTTATTAACTCTCCGGCCGCTGGTGTTGGCCTTGCCACCGTATCCGATGGCGTCATTTTGGACGTCTGGTATCCCGCTCCATCGCTAGATAAAACCGCTACTGCAGTAGCCGGTTTGGTGGGCAAAAAAGATGAGCTTCGAGGTGTTGAAGTTGAAGTTGTCACCACCACAATTTCAGACTTGTCCAAGCCGCCAGTTGATACCAAAGATGCTTACTTGCGTCTTCATCTGATTTCACATCGGCTAGTAAAACCACGAACCATCAATCTAGATGGCATTTTTGGACTTTTGCAAAATGTTGCTTGGACAAATATTGGTCCGGTTGCAATTAGTAAGTTAACTGATTTCCAAATTAAATCGCGCGCACTTGGCGTAAACGTAAATATTTACTCAGTAGATAAATTCCCGCGTATGGTCGACTACATAGTTCCAAGTGGCGTGCGCATCGCAGACGCAGATCGAGTTCGGTTAGGTGCATATCTTGCAGAAGGCACAACTGTCATGCACGAAGGTTTCGTCAACTTCAATGCAGGCACCTTGGGTACCTCAATGGTTGAAGGTCGCATTTCTGCTGGAGTTGTAGTCGGCAATGGTTCAGACATTGGCGGCGGCGCATCAATCATGGGCACACTTTCCGGTGGCGGAACTCAAGTGATTTCTGTGGGTGAAGGATGTTTGCTTGGCGCGAATGCTGGAATTGGAATTTCACTTGGAGATGGCTCAGTTGTTGAAGCAGGAACTTACGTCACTGCTGGCTCAAAAATCACTTTGCCAGATGGTCAGATAGTTAAAGGTGCTGAGCTCTCTGGAGTCCCAAATCTTTTATTTAGACGCAATTCAGTAAACGGTGCACTCGAAGCTTCTCCTCGTAAGGGTGATTGGGGCGGATTAAACGCCACGCTACATAGCAATGAGTAAGAAACATAGAAATGACTAAGAAAATAAAGCCACGAAATCAATATAACAAGGCTCTAAAGAATTTGGCATTTTTAGGTTAAAACGGACTGATAATTTCTAAACGATCTTTCAGACTGCACTATTTGAAAATTTCTATAAGAATTTGAACGTGAAGAGATTCTTGATTGCGTTAGTCGCGCTAGTAGGTCTAACCGGCTGTTCAGCAGCAGATAACTCCCATATGGGAATGCACGATGAAAAATACAATGGCGCAGCAATTATGTTTGCTCAAATGATGATTCCCCACCATGAGCAGGCAATTGAACTTTCAAATTTGGCAATTAAGATTTCAACAGGCGCCGAAATCCTCTCGCTTGCTTCCCAAATCAAGAGTGAGCAATCTCCAGAAATTAAACAAATGGAAACCTGGCTCGAATCTGTCGGCATGCCGGACATGCATCACATGATGGAGATGCCGGGATTCGTCGAAGAATCAGATTTCGCAGCTTTAAAGAAATTAACTGGTGCAGAGTTTGATATTCGATTCTTGGAATTGATGATTGGTCACCATGAAGGTGCAATAGAAATGGCTCAAGACATTAAGGGCAACACGAATTCCGAAGTGAAAGCACTTTCTGATGAGATTATTAGTTCTCAGACTGCTGAAATCACTGAGATGAAAAATCTGATTAAAGACCTGTCTTAGCGCTTATCTAGCGGGGTGTAATCCCGAATTGGTGAGCCAACATAAACCTGACGTGGGCGACCAATCTTGGTGTTTGGATCTTCAATCATTTCACGCCACTGAGCAATCCAGCCTGGTAAACGGCCAAGTGCGAAAAGTACCGTGAACATTTGGTCTGGGAAACCCATCGCGCGATAAATCAATCCAGTGTAGAAGTCCACATTTGGATAGAGTTTGCGAGAAATAAAGTATTCGTCATTTAGTGCTGCTTCTTCAAGTCTCATCGCGATGTCGAATAGCGGGTCAGTCACATTCATTTCTTTGAAGACTTCGTGAGCTGCTTTCTTGATAATTGCTGCACGTGGGTCGTAGTTCTTGTAAACCCGGTGACCAAAGCCCATCAAACGAACGCCGTCTTCTTTGTTCTTTACTTTGCGGATGAACTCGTTTACTCCATCACCAGATTGGTGAATCTCGGTAAGCATTTCCAGCACAGCTTGGTTAGCGCCACCGTGAAGTGGTCCAAACAAAGCGTTGATGCCAGCAGAAATTGAAGCAAAAATATTTGCATGCGAAGAGCCGACCAACCGGACGGTAGAAGTTGAGCAGTTTTGTTCGTGATCAGCATGCAAAATCAAAAGCAAATTGAGCACTTTGTTCATCAAAGGACTTGGTTTGAAATCCTGTGTTGGCACGCCGAAAACCATCCAAAGGAAGTTGTCGATTAAATCCAAGTCATTTCTTGGATACATCAATGGTTGCCCTGCGCTGTTTTTGTATGCATAGGCAGCCAACGTAGGCATCTTTGCTAATAAACGAATTGTTGAGATATGCACTTGCTCTTCATCGAAAGGGTCCAATGAATCTTGGAAGAATGTTGAAAGCGCACTTACTGCAGAAGACAGTACTGCCATTGGATGTGCATCCGATGGAAAGCCTTCGAAGAAACGACGTAGGTCTTCGTGAACCATTGTGTGACGTGCAATGTTTTGTTCGAAAGAATCGAGATCTGATTTAGAAGGTAAGTCTCCATAAATCAACAAGTATGCAACTTCGTAGAATGATGAGCTTGCAGCCAGTTGTTCGATTGGATATCCGCGGTAAAGCAGAACTCCTTCTTCACCATCAATAAAAGTAATTGCCGATGAACAGGATGCGGTATTAGTAAAACCTGAATCTAAGGTGACCAAACCAGTTTCACTTAGAAGTTTGTCGATTTGAAAACCTGAGTTGCCAATCGTGGCTGGAACTAAATTGAAAGTTAGCTCCTTCTCACCTGCTGTGAGATTTACTTTGTCTAATGAATTAGTCACGCACTTAGAATACCCACGAGTATCGAGTGCAACGAATTCCAGGGCGATCTCGCACAAGTTCTATGCGCTTTAAGTTACCTATGGGTTAAGTTAAACGGGAAACTAGAGCCGAAATCCGCTCATCTGAGGCGGTTAGAGCAATTCGCACATGCTCATTGCCGGCATTTCCGTAGAAGGCGCCAGGAGCTACTAGTGCCCCTTGCTCGGCAAACCAAGCGACCGTCTGCCAGCAGTCCTCTGCCCGGGTTGCCCATAGGTATAGCCCAGCATCGGAATGCTCAATTTTGAAGCCAGCCTTTTCGAGAGCTGGTTTAAGTAGGTCTCGACGATTTTTATATGTGGCATGTTGCTTTCGGACATGATCATCGTCGTTGAAAGCCGCAACTGCAGCTGCTTGAACTGGAAGTGCAGTTAGCATTCCAGCGTGCTTTCGGATTTCTAGTATTTGCGAAACTAGTTCCCCATCTCCAACCAAGATTCCTGCCCGATAGCCAGCAAAGTTGGATCTCTTGGATAACGAATGGACAGCCAGAATATTTGTTGCAGATTTTCCAATTACATTCTTATGCAAGATTGAAATAGGCGTTGTGGTCCAACCAAGTTCGACATAGCACTCATCGCTAACCACAATGACATTGTATTTTTGTGCCCACTGCACTATTTCGCGTAATTCAATTTCAGATAAAACTTTGCCGGTTGGATTTGATGGTGTGTTTATCCAAACTAAAGCCAGTGGTTGCTTTCGATTTTCGGCAGAAACTCTCGCCGCTTCTAGTTCGCTAACCCCATCAGCAGTTACTACTTCACAACCAGCGATAAGTGCGCCAACTTTGTAAGTTGGGTAAGCAACTGAGGGAATGGCAATCGTGTGGTTTTTATCTAGATTTAAAAGAGTTGGCAACCAAGCGACTATTTCCTTGCTTCCAATGGTCGGAATTACATTCTCTGTCGTGGCAATTTGCACATCGAGTTTTCGTTTCAACCAATCAACAGCGGCTGTGCGAAATTCAATAGTGCCGATCGTGGTTGGGTAACCAGGTGTATTCGAATTCTTGGCAAG
>JAPLBX010000058.1:0-3533 GCA_026392535.1 Actinomycetota bacterium | reverse complement strand
TGGCAAGTGCATTTTGAATCACGTCTGGAACTGGATCAACGGGGGTGCCAATTGAAAGATCAACTAAGCCGTCTGGATGTTGGTTTGCCTTAGCCTTATATGGAGCCAAGGAATCCCACGGAAAATCCGGTAAAGAATGTGGGGTGAAAACTCCCACAGCAATTAGCCCTGTGGAGGTAGGTCGCGGATCAGCGTTGAATCTTTGTGCTGAGGTCCGAGTTTGGCAGCTCCACCAGGTGAACCGATACCTTCGAAGAATTCAATGGTGGCTTCGGTGTAATCCTTTTGCTCACCTGGAAGATCATCTTCGTAGAAGATTGCATTTACAGGGCAAACTGGTTCGCAAGCGCCACAATCGACACATTCATCCGGATGGATGTAGAGCATGCGGTCACCTTCGTAGATGCAATCCACTGGGCATTCTTCAATGCAAGCCTTGTCTTTCACATCAACACAAGCGGCAGCAATTACGTAGGTCACAGAATTCTCCTAATTTACAAAGTGACTAGGCGGCAAACGCTACCCACAAACTCTCAAATTTGCACCGAAATGCGGAAGGGTTTGGCCAAAAGTTTACTCTTAGAGTGGCCCCGTGTTCCGTTTGTATGACACCGCCTTGAAGGCGGTCACTGAAATCGAGCCTAGCGATGGCCAGGTCCTCAAGATCTATGCCTGTGGGCCGACCGTTTATCGAACCGCCCATGTGGGAAATCTGCGCACCTTCCTGCTAACCGATTTGATTGTGCGAGCAGCAGAGTTGGCCGATTTTGAAACGTTTGTTGTGCAAAATATTACCGATGTCGGTCACCTACTAAACGATTCCCAAGACAAGCTTTTGCAACAAGCCAGCCTTGAAGGTAAAGCGGCTTTAGAAATTGCTGCCTACTATGAAGAAATATTTCACCAGGATCTCGCACACCTAAACATCATTCCTGCCGACGTCTATCCACACGCAAGCGAAACAATTGAATTAATGCTGCAACTTATCAAATTACTAATTGAGAAAGATTTTGCTTATATTGGTAAAGATGGATCTGTTTACTTTGCTGCCCAAAAGTTTGCAGATTATGGATCGTTAAGTGGTAATCGGTTAGAAAACTTAAAACCAGGACACCGATTTGGTGGCGAAGTTGATGAGAACAAAAATTTCCATGCGGACTGGGCATTGTGGAAGATTGCTCCCGACACCCGCACCGAACTTGTTTGGGATTCACCTTGGGGCAAAGGCTTTCCAGGTTGGCACGTTGAATGTACTGCGATGAGCTTGCATCATCTTGGCCAAGTGGTTGATGTCCACACTGGTGGAATTGACTTGAGATTCCCTCATCATGAAGACGAGCGGGCGCAAAGCAATGCTGCCACCGGAGAAGAAGTAGTAAAACATTGGGTTCATGCTGAGCATCTGCTATTCGAAGGTAGAAAAATGGCAAAGTCCACCGGCAATGTGGTTTTGCTGTCAGATGTTATTGAAAAAGGCTATGACCCACTGGCTTTACGTTTAGCATTCATGCAAAGTCGTTACCGCACCCAATTGGATATGAGTTGGGATGTAATCAAGGCCGCCCACATTCAAATTGAAAAATGGCGGACAAAAGCCCAATCTGCAAATGAGGAAGGCTTTCCACTCGAGTATGAAAAAGCATTTACTGCCTATGTACTTGAAGACCTTGACACTCCACGCGCAATAAGCGTGATTCGTGAAGCTGAAAAAGTCCTAAGTGAATCTGCTTTCGCTGATTTCCTAATTTGGGCAGACCTTTTCCTAGGACTCGATCTAGATCGAGCTCCAAAGCAAGTTGTAGTCCCGCAAGAAGTATTGGATTTAGTGGAAATACGTTCTGCTGCCCGAATGAATAAAGACTGGGCAGAAAGCGACAGAGTTCGCGACCAAATAGCTGCCCTGGGATTTTCAGTTAATGACAATCCGGATGGAACCGAAGTATTACCGCTTTAATTGAATGAAAACCATTTTTGGTTCGTAAATAAATTAAGCAAGTAAAAATCTATTAGCAAGATATTCTGTTAAGAAAGTAAATCTGTTTCGTATTTTTCACCAGGCTTAGTGCCTAGTTCACCACTAACCAATCGGTAATACTCAGTGCCGTAGAAATCTTCACCTAACATTTCAAATGCTGCAAAAAAACCATCTTCAATATCAATTTGAGTTCCATGTGCACGAATTGCGTCTTTCTTTTTGCTAACTTGATTCGCAAACACTAATTTTGTGGTAACCAGTTCATCGTCAGCTAGAAATGGCACATCTCCTGGAGACATTTCTAAAAATTCATGGGTTGCACCCATATCCCGAAGCTTTTGCATCGCACTAGCCATTTCGCCGCGAGGTGTGGTGTTCCAGTAAATCTTTGGAATTTGCCATGGTTCACCAAGTTCGGTCTTGAACCCGCGCAGACCTGCGAGTTGGGCAGCATGCATTGCAACTCGATGAGCTTTAATGTGATCTGGATGGCCATAGCCACCGAACTCGTCATAAGTGGCCATAACTTGGGGTTTGAGTTCGCGAATGATCTTTACTAAATGCAAACTTGCTTCAAGTAAATCTGCCTGCCAAAAACAATCGGGCCGATTGTTGCTCGTTTCGCCCATCATCCCGCTGTCGCGATAAGTTGCAAAACCACCTAGGAAACGATGGTCTGCCACCCCAAGTGCATCCATCGCATTTGCTAGTTCAATCTTTCGGTGTTCGCCGAGCTTGTCGGTTTGGGATGCAGCTAGGTGAGCCAATTCTGGGATAAGGACTTCACCCTCTTCGCCGGCTGTGCAAGTGACTAGGGCAACGTGGTGGCCATTTTCAGCGTAGTGAGCCATGGCCACACCATTATTGATGGTTTCATCATCTGGGTGGGCATGGACGAAGAGCAAAGTTGATTTCACCCGCTGAGCCTAATTGAATCTGGCAATAGGGCAGGATTAACACCATGACTAATTGCAACTGCCGAAAAATAGACAACGACTACCCAGAACGCGCCGCTTTAACTGGTAATTTCCGTAAAGGTGCGCCCCGAAGTTTTGTAGTCAATAGCCAAAGTAAGCGAGTTGGCTTTGTTAGAACTTCTGGTCCGGATTCGGCTCAACTTGATTTGTGGGTAGTTGAAAACCTAGATGGCAAACCATCTGAGCGTTGCGTTGTTAAAGCAAATGATTTATTTTCCGATAGCGAAAACTTGAGCGCCACCGAAAGAGCTCGCCGCGAAAGATTGCGCGAATCAGGTGCAGGCATCACTGCATATAGTGTCGACTCAGATTTTTCTGCAGTCACTTTTGCGCTATCTGGTCAACTTTGGCATGTCACAATCGATGGCAAAGCAAGCCGAGTTGGCAACTATGACTCGGTTGTAGATCCAACAATTAGCCCAGATGGAAAATTGATTGCATTCAGTGAAGGTGCTGATTTCGTAGTTGCATCAATAGATGGTAAGGAAGTTTTCCGAAAAGCTTCTGAAGGGCAATACATCACCTATGGTTTGGCAGATTTCATTGCATCTGAAGAACTTGGTCGCTACCGCGGACATTGG
>JAPLBX010000035.1 GCA_026392535.1 Actinomycetota bacterium | reverse complement strand
CAGTAACTCAGTTTCTGGCCGTGGAATCAAAACCCCAGGGCCAACCGCAATTTCAATTCTGCGAAACGCAGCTTTGCCAGTTAAATGTTGTAACGGAACTCTTGCTGACCTAAACGCAACAAACTGAATGAATTCTTCCAATTGATCTTCTGAAATTGAATCTAAAATAAACAATTGCGTTCGATCACATTCCAAAACATGGCATAGCAATAACTCAGCATCAACCCGAGCCGACTCAATTCCAGATTCACTTAACTGAACTGCCGCAGCACTAAGTGCATCGCGAATGGCAATCGCCATCAGTTATTCACTCGCTCCACTTGCATTAGCTAGTCGAGCAATCTTGTCGGCCGCAATCAAAGCATTAACCATTTCGTCTAAGTCACCGTCAAGCACCGCATCCAAGTTATGTGACTTGTAGTTCACGCGGTGATCTGAAATCCGATTCTCTGGATAGTTATATGTGCGAATACGTTCTGAACGGTCAACAGTTCTAACCTGCAACTTGCGAGATGCCGATGCCTCCTTGTCGCGTTCTTCTTCAGCATGCTGAATCAAACGGGCCCGCAAAATACGCATTGCTGATTCTTTGTTCTGCAGCTGCGACTTCTCGTTCTGGCAAGACACCACCACACCAGTAGGTAAATGTGTAATCCGAACTGCAGAGTCAGTTGTGTTAACTGACTGACCACCAGGGCCAGAGGAGCGATAAACATCGATTCGCAAATCCTGATCCTTGATATCAATATCAATATCTTCAGTTTCAGGCAGGACTAAAACACCAGCCGCTGAAGTGTGAATTCGACCCTGGCTTTCAGTCACCGGCACGCGCTGCACCCGGTGCACGCCACCTTCAAACTTCATCATGTCGTATGGAGATGTTCCTGGCTCTGGGACACCTTTTGCTTTAACCGCAATCGACACATCTTTATATCCACCCATATCTGATTCTTCAGAATCAAGGATTTCGGTCTTCCAGTTGTGACGCTCAGCCCAACGCAAATACATGCGCATCAAATCGCCAGCAAAAATTGCACTCTCTGAGCCACCTTCACCTGATTTGATTTCCAAAATCACATCAGAACCATCCAGTGGCTCTCTTGGTAACAACAAATCATTCAACCGGTTTTCAAGTTCTTGGCGCTCAACTTCAAGTCGACCAACTTCTTCAGCAAACGCAGGATCTTCAGCCGCCAATTCTTTAGCTGCTTCAATGTCATCAGCAATAGCTCGCCAACGACGAAAAGATTCAATAATTGGCTTCAATGCAGCATGGCGTTTGCCCAACTTGCGAGCCGCATTTTGGTCGCTATGAATCGCAGGATCAGCCATCTGCTTTTCAGCATTAGCGTATTCAGCTTCTAGTGCATCAACACTTTCGAACATCACACCCTCGATTCATAATTCTTAAATTCTGCATAAAGCAAAACGGGCGCAGCCGTGGATAGCCCACAGCAAACGCCCGTTTAAAGTCGCTACTTAGATGTGTTTCCGAAACGCTTTTCGAATTTCGCAACGCGTCCACCAGTATCAAGAATCTTCTGCTTGCCTGTGTAGAACGGGTGGCATGACGAGCACACATCAGCGTTCATGACGCCGTTCTTGGCGGTGCTACGAGTCGTAAATGTGTTGCCACATGAGCAAGTCACTGTGGTTTCAGCGTAATTTGGATGAATGTCAGCCTTCACGGCGGAACTCCTTCTTTTCGGGGCCTTTCCAGATCTGCTTTACAGGGAACCGGACAGCGGGCGAAGTATGCCAAATAATGGGGTTTAGCCCTAAATCGCTCACAAAACTGGCTTTCGGTTCTAGCTAATACAAGTCTGATCTGGAAAGCTGCCGGGATGCTGAAGGGGGCATTATGAAATTTTGGTGGGTCAATCACAAAAAGACATTCAAACATGAATTTGGTGGTGGATATATATGGTCACCAAAAAAGAATACAAATGGCGCTCGAAATCCATTTTATGACAACATGCGTGAAGTTCAAATTGGAGATGTAGTAATAAGTTTTGCAAGCGAAGTGAGAGGTATTGGAGTTGTAACCGCTTCTGCTATCACCTATGACAAACCCAATTTCGGCAAGGCTGGTGAAAACTGGGACAAAGCTCAAGTCTTATAGAAAAATTGTTTGTTGTAATGGGATCAGATTTTGATAACACACTTGCTCTTGCAGGTGGCAATATTCTTGAGCTTGATCACGAAGGCAACCAAATACAAAGTGAAATCGAAAAAAGACTTGACATCGGGATTCTAGAAGTTCATCAACTCGTGAAGGCACGTCGAGGGCAAGGAATTTTTAAAATGCGAGTCAAAAAAAACGAAAAATCATGTCGGATTACAGGTTTAGAAATTCAACAACATCTAATCGCTAGTCATATCAAACCATGGGCTAAGTCAAGTGACGAGGAAAAAATTGATGGAAGCAACGGCCTTCTTCTTTCACCGCATGTTGATCATCTCTTTGACAACGGATACTTATCTTTCAAGGGGAACGGTGAAGTTGTTTTCTCAAATAAACTGCAATACAGAGTCCTTTCCGCTTGGCACATTGATCCTGAAATCAATGCTGGAAAATTCAACAAGAAACAAGCTAGCTACCTAGAAT
>JAPLBX010000088.1 GCA_026392535.1 Actinomycetota bacterium | reverse complement strand
TCTCCGTATTGGGAAGTGTAATTCTTTATCTTTGAGATTGGCGCTGTTCTAAGTTCTCCATTGACTATATAGGCAAGAAGCTTCTGGTTTTCTGAGATCGCAATCCGGGAATTCTTAGGCAGCTTGCCCACTTTAGCCAAAAGACCATTGTTCAAGGAGGATAAAGATGTTTTCTTCAACATATAGAGACCACTTTTACGTTTTGCATATTCTGGATCTAGAGCTGCAAAATCTTTGCGATTTAAGTAAGTCTTACCTTGGGTGCTGAGCACACGACTATTTGTTGCCACTTGAACTCGACCCACACCTGGAACTCCTTGCAAGGTCCAGACGATTTGTGCCATCATGAATCTTCTTTGGGCATTGTCTGCGTTCAAAGCGGCAGAATTGAGATTAACTACTGCCGCACCATTAGTGATGGCTACCGAACCAAACCTGAGTTCAGTTCCACTGGGAATAGCTGTCATTAGAGATTCGGATGAACCTGCCAGCAGCGAACTTATTAGTTTCGTTCCCACAGATTTTTCATTCTTCGGCAGCCAAACAATCTCAGGAGTTAATTTCGAAAAATTCTCATTTCCAAAATAGATATTAAATGCACTGAATCCACGCACCATATCTGAACTGGTCAGGATTCCGTTTGTTATCTTGCTTGCAATCCGCAGTCCATCTACCTTTGCTTCGATTTTGAGTTGCATTGAAAAAGGCTTTGCTACTGGGTATATCTGGAATCTGTGATTATTTTTCAGCTTTCCAATTTGAAGTGCGGATATTTCAATAACGCCAGTACCTAAATCAGTGTATTGAATGGACGCTGTATCAATAACATCAAAATTAGTTGGATACCAACTTCGCGAGATGCTCGCGGTTAGATATCTGCGAGCAACATTAAAGTCACCAAAAGTAGAGATATTCGCAGCCACGAATCCAGAAGCGATTTGCACGGCATTCATTTTTGAAGTTGGCGGTTTGGCAATAACTCGTACGTCATTTACTTCAGCTTGTGAATCATCTTGGTTGATGATCTGAATAGGCCCGGCTGTAGGAATTCCTGCACATCCCGCAAGCAAAAGAACTGAGAAAACAAGTATGAATATTCTCTTCATCACACACCGTGCCAAGAATCAATTTCTTCAAGTTCCAACGGAAGAGCCGGTGTGTTGAAATCTGTATGCACCACACGTGGCAATGTCAGACGGAAATTGGCACCTAGACCTGGTGCACCAGCAGCCTCTAGCCAGCCACCATGAATTCGCGCGTCCTCAAGTGAAATTGCTAGGCCAAGACCTGTTCCTCCCAATGTTCGCTGCCGAGAAGGGTCAGCGCGCCAAAAACGGTTGAATACCAATGATGATTCACCCGGTTGCAGGCCAATTCCTTTGTCACGCACTGCAATAGAGACGCTATCGCTATTGCCAGCAACACACACTCGGACCACGGAATTTCCGGCATGTTCGATTGCATTTGATATTAAATTTCTAACAATGCGGTCGAGCCGTTTTTCATCGCAGTCAGCTGTTCCAGTTGATTGGTCAACTTCGAGTTGCACCTTAACTCCAAGGTCGCGAGCGACTTCTTCAAGACCTTCAATCACTCGGGCAGCTACGCCACCGACATCGACTGCGACGGTGTCGAGTCTTGCAACGCCGGCGTCGAGTCTTGATATTTCCAAAAGGTCGTTTAACAAGTTTTCAAATCTATTTGTTTGATGCATCAAGAGTGACGCAGCTTTAGCAGATGCTGGATCAAATTCATCTTTTGAGGCGTGCAAAAGCTCAGCTGCCATAGAAATGGTGGTCAATGGAGTTCGAAGTTCGTGCGAAACGTCAGATACGAATTGTTGTTGAACTTTAGATAGAGCTTCAAGTCGCTGAATCTGTGATTGCATTGACTCAGCCATCGAATTAAACGATTCAGCAAGTTTCCCAAGATCATCTCGAGTGCGAACTGCAATTCGTTCAGTTAAACGACCAGCTTTTAGTCTTTCAGCGCTTGCTGCCACCTGCCGAATTGGTTTTACTACTTGACGAGTCAAAATCACAGACATAAATATGAAAGCTAGCGTCATCAACCCTGCTGCCAAACTAATCGCAGATTGCATTAGTGACAGGTTTTCGATTTCGCTTTGCAGTGGGAAAAGTTGATACAACTCGTATTTACCCATCACCGGGATTTCTATTGGTGCGCCAATGATGATGCCAGATTTGGTGGCACCATCGAGAAAAACCAAATCTGCAATCTGAAGGACTTCTGCTGACTGCTTTCGAATTGCCTTTCGCATCTCATTTGAGACGCTGTCGTATGCAATCTCATTTGTTCCACGTTCAGGCGCATAGTGAGTAAAAGAGCTTGGATCAGCAATCAGGAGCACTTCAAAATCGCCATTGGATGCAGAAACTTGGCTGACAGCTCCAACAATTGCATCCACGACCGCATCTTCTTGGCCGCTTATCTGTGAATCTGGAAAAGATGCCACCACGCGGTTTGCTGCTTGAATTCCCGCCTGCGCTTGGGTCAAGCTGCTTTGTTTACGATCGTTTAGCAGACTATCTCGAACCGAAGAAATAGATACCAGCGAGATGCAAGCGGCAATCACCACCGACATGGAAATAGAGGTCAGCAAAATCCGCAATGTAAGGGAACCACGCCAGGCTTTAAGAAACTGGCGAATAAATTCCCGAATTTTCATTAGCTAGGAGTACCGGATTTGTAGCCGATACCGCGAACTGACAAAACGTATTTTGGATTTTCTGGATCTTCTTCGATTTTCGAACGCAATCTTTGAACATGTACATTAACCAAACGCGTATCAGAACCGTCCACTCCACGATAGTTCCAGACATCTTTCAACAAGACTTCGCGAGTAAATGCGGTGTCTGGATTCATGGCAAAATGTTTTAATAAATCAAACTCGGTTTTAGTAAGCGCAATTTCAACACCACTGCGAAAAGCCGTGCGACTTTCAGGGTGCATTGTGATGTCTCCCAGTGTCACTACATGTTTGTCGTGGACACGTAATCTTGCCTTGATGCGAGCTACTAGAACTTGGGACTCACAAGGCTTGATGATGTAGTCATCTGCGCCACTTTCTTCAAGTCCTCGAATAATGTCTTCACTATCGGTTCTAGCTGTCAGCATCACAATTGGAATTTTGGATTCTGAGCGAATCTCTTTGGCGATGTCGAAACCATTGCGTCCTGGCAGCATCAAATCCAAAAGAACTAAATCGGGATTGGAGTCCTTGAACACCTGAAAGGCCGTATCTCCCCGCGCGCACAAAATCGTCTGGTATCCAGCTCTGCGCAGGACAAGGTCGATCATGGTGGCTAGGTCCAAGTCGTCTTCGACAATCAAGATTCTAAATCCCATGAGGTAATACTCCCATGCGTTCTTGTGCGTTTGCTACCTGGTAAAAGTAGACTTTTGACATGTCTAACTCACAATGGTCAAACGAACAGCCTCCCGCCTGGCAAGGCCCAAACGCCCCTGCCGACAATATTGAACCTCCTGCGCCGTCCTCAGGCTGGAAGGAGCAGCGCTTGAGCGTTCTGCTCGGCCTCACTTGGGGATTGTTTAGCAAGAACGCCAAGAGATTCTTAGCCGCCAACATTCTTGTGGTGATCTTAGGTGCGCTTGCCACATTGGCACTTTTACGCCTCTATCCGATCGAACTCTCGGCTATGTCCCAGTCGCTACTCAATGGTGACAGAAAACCACTAGATACTGCGTTGAATGCGAATAAAGATGTGCAGGCACAAACCAAGATTATTGTTGACACGGTAATTCCGATTTTGAAACTTTATGCTTTAACGGTTCCACTGATTGCAATTACTTCACTTATTGCTTCAGCCCTAGCAACAAAAGTAGGACTCGACAATTCTGAAGATGGTTCAAATGTAAAAATCAATTGGTTTAAGTTGCTAACAACTTCACTGGCGTCTTTCGTCTACTTAATCGTTGGGTTAGTGCCAGTAGTGATTCTCACATTGGTTGCCCCGTCAATTGGAGCTGTTGCATTTTTCATGTTCATCCCATACCTGATTTGGGTTGGTCTCGGATTCGCATTGCTATATCCAATCGTTATGGCTGAGAATTTAGGCGGATTCACCGCGGTTAAGCGCTCACTATCACTTACGCGAAACAATCGAAAAACTATCGTGTTTGTTATTCTCGTTGTCGGCATTTTGTCTTCGCTACCAGGAGCGGCGCTAAACCAATTCATGCTGTTAATACCTAGCTCAGTTCTTAACTATGTTGAAACAACGACAATGGCAAGTTTTGCAGGAATGTTTATTTCCGTACCAATCACATCATCTGCACTTGTTATTTTGTATCGCTACTTGCATGCTAAATTTCACAATTAGATTGTAGAAATTCCACACCTAGTTAAAAAGAAAGAAACCCCCAACCGTTTCGGTGGGGGTTTCTTTTGGTTTCGTTGGATATTGCCTTGTTTAGTAGCGGTAAAGCTCTGGTTTGAATGGGCCTTGAGGATCGAGTCCCATGTATGAAGACTGGTCTTTGGTGAGTTCAGTTAACCGAACACCAAGTGCATCAAGATGCAATCGAGCAACCTTTTCATCCAAGATCTTTGGCAGTG
>JAPLBX010000067.1 GCA_026392535.1 Actinomycetota bacterium | reverse complement strand
TGAAAACTGAGTTAACCCGTGCCGATGGCTATGCGGGTGGACTATTTGATGGTGATTATGGCGTTGCAATTCAACACTCCCTTGATTTACCAACCGCAAAATATCAAGTCAAAAGAAATGGCGAAAATATCTACGAAATCGAATCGTTTGCCGAGAAGGCAAAGATCGATCCAAAGCCAATTATTGCTTCTGTTAGCGATCGTTCACTACCAACTGCTGTTTTCTTTCCAGAAAATCACCAAGTTGGCAGTCACAAACTTCCGGTAGTGGTTTCAATCTACGGTGGTCCACAGCATAGCGAAGTGATTGCAGCTACTTCCCCATTTGCAGGTAACCAATGGATAGCTAACCAGGGTTACGCCGTTGTTGTCATAGACAATGCGGGCACTCCTGGTAAGGGTGGCGCTTGGGAACGCGAAGTTAAAAATGACTTAACTGAAGTAATTTTGAATGATCAAGTTAAAGGTTTGCAAGCAATTTTTGCTCAATATCCAAATGACATGGATTCAACTCGAGTTGGCATCAACGGCTGGTCATTTGGTGGATATTTGAGTGCGCTAGCGGTAATTGATCGACCAGATATCTACCACGCTGCCTGGGCTGGAGCACCAGTTACTGATTGGCGTCTATATGACTCTGCTTACTCTGAAAGATACCTTGGCCATCCAGAACAAAATGCCGCTGTTTATGACAATCAGTCATTAATCAAGAAAGCCCACAAACTCACTCGCCCACTTACTTTGATTCACGGGTTAGCTGATGACAATGTCTTGGCGGCACATTCATTGCAGCTGTCAGGTGCACTGTTGGCAGCAGGTATTTCTCATAACTTCATTCCATTAGCTGGGGTGTCACATATGACTCCACAGGTGGACATCGCAAAGAACTTAATGTTGTTGATGAGAGATTTCTTCGACGCTAACTTATAATTTAAAAATTATTCGCCAACAAAATCGCGGCCACTTGCCGGACCTGAAGTTTGTGGACGGTCAACTTGAATTGAACTCGGTGGCATTGGTTGATCACTGTGCGGACGACGAATTTCAATCTGCTTTTGAAGACTAATCTGTGGGAAATGGCAAGCAATTTTGTGACCAGGTGCAACTTCGCGTAGTTCTGGCATATCAACTGCACAAAGATCTTGGGCAAAAACACAACGAGTTCTAAATACACAACCTGATGGTGGGTTGATTGGGCTTGGCAAATCACCTTGCAACAAGATTCGTTCACGTTGAGATTCAGCTATTGGGTCTGGAAGCGGAACGGCTGACAACAATGCTTGGGTGTAAGGATGTTGAGGTGCTGCGTACAAAGTGTCGCGGTCTGTAATTTCCATAATGTGACCGAGATACATAACAGCTACTCGATCTGAAATGTGGCGGACTACCGACAAATCGTGAGCAACAAATAAGTACGAGAGTTTGAATTCTTTTTGAATGTCATCTAGCAAGTTCACAACTTGAGCCTGAATCGAAACATCCAATGCCGAAACTGGTTCGTCCAAAACAATGAAGGAAGGTCGAAGAGCGATTGAGCGTGCAACACCAATTCTTTGACGCTGTCCACCTGAGAATTCATTTGGATAACGGTTGTAGTGCTCAGGGTTTAGCCCTACTCGCTCCATTAATTCTTGAACGGCCTTTTTAATGCCACCTTCAGGCTTTACACCTTGAATTTCAAAAGGTGCAGCAATGATTCGACCAACTGTGTGGCGTGGATTTAATGATGAATAAGGATCTTGGAAAACCATCTGCATGCGAGTGCGCAATGGGCGCAATTCTCTGCGAGATGCATTGGTGATGTCTTGGCCTTCAAAAACAATCTTTCCACCAGTTGGATTCAACAGACGAATTGCAGCACGACCAGCTGTAGATTTACCGCAACCAGATTCGCCAACGAGTCCAAGAGTTTCACCTTGCATCACATCTAATGAGATTCCGTCTACTGCTTTTACGTCGCCAGTTTTTACGGTGCGCAAACCAGTTTTCATAACTGGGAAATACATTTGTAGATCGGTAATCGACAAAATTGGTTCAGTCATTAGTTCTCACCTGCAAGACGTTGTTTGGCAACCGAAATTCGCGCCGAGCTCTCTAGATGGCATCGCACATCATGGCCTGGACGAGTTTGAAGCAGTTCTGGCATTGTGGTGTCGCAGGCATCGCCGTTCACATGTGATTTAGCAAAACAACGCGGTGCGAATGAGCAACCTGCAGGCAAACGTAACAATGATGGCGGTTGACCTTCGATAGGAATTAGACGGTCAGAAACTTGATCAAGCCGCGGGGCTGAGCTCAACAATCCCACTGTGTAAGGCATTTCTGGGCGGTAGAAGATGTCGTTTACGGTTCCACGTTCTACAACGCGACCGGCATACATAACCATTACATCATCTGCAACTTCAGCAACTACACCTAGATCGTGAGTAATCACAATTACAGCAGAGTTGAATTCCTTTTGGACATCTTTAATCAGTGAAAGAATTTGCGCCTGAACGGTAACGTCCAGAGCAGTGGTCGGTTCGTCAGCAATTAAAAGTGAAGGGTCGTTGCAAAGCGCCATTGCAATCATTGCACGTTGACGCATGCCGCCCGAGAATTGGTGTGGAAAATCACTCGCCCGCTTTGCAGGTTCTGGAATACCGACTCGATCAAGCATCTGAATTGCGTGATCGAAAGCTTTTTCATCTGAGACATCATTATGAACTTTATAAGCCTCAGCAACTTGATCGCCAACACTGAAAAATGGATGCAAAGACGACATTGGATCTTGAAAAATCATCGCCATTTCATGACCGCGGTAAGAACGAACTGTTTCTTCATCCGCAGTGATCAAATTTTTGCCTTCAATAATGACTTCGCCGCTGATAATTGCATGTTTGCGATTTAACAAACTCATAATCGCCAAGCTAGTGACAGATTTACCAGAACCTGATTCACCAACAATGCCGAGAGTTTTGCCACGCTCAATATTGAAAGAAACTCCATCAACTGCTTGCACTAAACCATCATCAGTTGGGAAGGCAACTCGTAAATCTTTAACCTCTAGGTAACTCATTTCAACCGCACTCTCGGGTCGATAACTGAGTACAAAATGTCAACGATCAAGTTTGCAACCACAATAAATGCTGCAGCCAAAATAGTGGTACCAACAATCACTGGTAGGTCATATTGAATTACAGACTGAATTGTTAGCCGACCAAGACCTGGAATACTGAAAATCTTTTCAGTTACCACAGCGCCACCGAGCATGAATGCCAAGTCCAAGGCTGCCAAAGTGGTCAGTGGTGAAAGAGCTGGTCGCAAAGTGTGGCGCCAAAGAATAGTTTTTTCAGGCAAACCTTTTGCTCGGGCTGTTCGTACGAAATCTTCCGAACCAGTTTCCAAAACAAAACCACGAGTTAGTCGAGCATAAATTGCAAGTCCTGGAAGTGCTAGCACAATCCAAGGCAAGAACATTGTGGAAAAGAACTTCGGAAAGTTTTGGTAAGGCTCGTAGTAATCCGGTGGTGGAATCCAACCGAATTTTCCGATTAAGAATGTAAGTGCCATCTGACCAGTTAGGAATGTTGGCATTGATGTTGCAAAAACTGTTAGAACGTTGATGATGTGGTCTGGGGCACCGCCACGACGACGTGCCGCCCAAATACCGAGCAAGATGCCCGTTCCCACCCAAAGAGTTACTGATCCAATTGCCAACCAGATAGTTGGCGGAAGTGCAGTAATCAGAAGTGATGTAACGCATTCTTGTCTAAAGAATGAATATCCAAGTGCAGGTGCTGGGCAGGTAAAAGATGCAACTCCATGACCATAGTCGCGACCAATGAAAATTCCCTGCAAAAACTTTACGTATTGCTCCCACATTGGCAGGTCATAACCGAGACGGATTCGATTGGCCTCAATAACTTCGGTGGTGCAATTCTTTCCGCAAGTAAGGGAAGCTGGATCGAAAGGAAGAGCGGAAAATAGAACAAACACCACGAGACTGATTACAAAAAGTAATGCAATCGCGTACAGCGTGCGTCTAAAAATGTAGATTCCCACACTTCACCTTTCTAGTTTGGTATCAAGGTGGTGGGTTGGCACCCGAAAGCGCCAACCCACCGATTTTTGATTACTTAGTTCTTAACGCCGATGTCGTTAAATCCTGGGCAACCGTATGGCTGCCATAGGTAAACACCGGTTAGGTCAGAACCCCAGTGGTACTGAGTCTTTGTGAAAAGACCTGGTAGAACCCACATTTTTTCCATTACGTATTGGTTCAAAGCAGCCCATTGTGCACCTTGTGATGCGCGATCTGGGTTTGCCTTTGCTTCGTCAACCAAAGCTGCGAACGCTGCGTAATCTGGATCTGCTTTAGTCTGGCTAACGTTGAATCCACCATTGTCAATGAATAGTGGTGGAATAACTGTTGAAGCATTCAACCAGTCTGGACCCCAACCTGCAGCTGATAGATCGCCCTGAGTTTCAGGGTTCAAAATCACACCGTAGTAAGAACCTGGATCAATGAAGTTTGCATTCAACTTAATGCCAACCTTTGCAAGAGCTTCTTGAGTGATAGCAAAGCCTTGACGTGCAACGTCACCGTCTGCGTAGTCGCGAGTAATACCCTTTGTTGTTACGCGGGTGTATTCATCTGGACATTCAGTCTTAGCTTGATCCATCAACTCTTGAGCCTTAACAACGTTACCTGCTGGATCTGCATCCTCGTAACCTGTAACAGGCTTGTAGTCTGTTGGCAAGTTTGCTGGCTTAATCACACCGTCAGCGAAATCGCCACCGAATTGTGATCCACCACCAAGTGCACGAAGTGCTTCACGGTCAGTTGCGTAGAAAACAGCTTGACGAATTGGCAAGCAAGTCATCTTTGCAACGTTAACAGCGGTGTATGTGACGTAGATGTCGTAGTCATTTAGACGACGGCTTTCCATGTCTGCACTGCTGAATACAGCTTCTAGGTTGTCTGGGTAAATACCATCAAGGCTAAGTGCTGTTTTACCAGGACCGGTGCCGTTGATGATGTACTCGTCGATACCTTTTTCATCCTGAGCAAATTTCACTACAACTTTGTCTGGCAATGCCTTACGGAATGGATCTGAATCAGCACTCCAGTTTTCATTGCGAACCAAGTTAAGTGATTTACCTGTGGTGTAGGAAGCAATCTTGTAAGGTCCTGAAGATACGATATTTTTATCATACGCTTCACCAACATTGCCGCCTTCATCCAAAGGAACTGGTGAGAAGGTAAGCAAAGCAGTTGTGTAGTTGAAGTCAGCCATTGGTGAGTTCAGGTGGAAAGTAATTGTCTTTCCATCTTCTGAACATTCAACAGCAGCATCAAACAACGCTTGTTGTTCTGCAGTTGCTTCGTATGGACCTGGGTAAGCAGCGTAGCCACCTTCAACGTCCAAGAAAGCTTCAGCAAATGCAGGACCATCAGTTAGGTCATCTGCATAGCTACGGCTAACACCGTATGCAACTTCAGCACATGTGATTGGTGAACCATCTTCAAAAGTGATTCCATCACGAAGTGTGAATGTCCAGGTCTTCAAGTCTTCGCTTGGAGTACCAATGTCTGTTGCAAGGTCAGCAACTAGTTCAGTTCCTGCAGCGCCAGCACCTGGTGCATATGAAACTAGTGAACGGGTTAGGTAAGTGACAGAGAATGCCAAATCCTGACCGGTGTAGTTGCGTTGTGGATCTAGATGCAAGATCTGTTCAGCGTGTGTCAGATAAGTAACGGTTCCGCCGCTACCTTCTGCTGAGCTGGAACCACATGCTGAAATCAGCAATGCAGAAACAGCAAACACGGCGCTGAGCTTTGCACCGATTTTAGTTCGTGCCATTTTCTCTCCTAACACGATGCGAATGTCTTTCATTCGCATTTTTCTAGATGCACTCGATCGATGCACACCTAGAAGTTTCTAAACCTCGCGGCTTAGAAATTATTGGTTTCTTTCTAACTTCGGATCAAATGCATCCGATACTCCGGTTCCCACCAAGTTGAGCGCTGTTACCAAAATGATCAATGTGGTGGCAGGAATCAAAAAGTAAGTAGGGACGGTATATGCCTTTGCCACTGCCATCTCTAGCATCACACCCCAGGAAGGCATTGGTTCTTGAATACCAATACCTAAGAACGAAAGTGCTGCCTCAGTGGTTAAGAAGCCAGGCAATGACAAGCTCAAAAAGATAATTGCTTTAGGCCAAAGGCTTGGTAGCAATTCTTTGAAAATAATCCGTCCATGAGATGCGCCGAGCGATTCTGCTGCAAGCACAAATTCACGCTCGCGCAATGATAAAACATCTGAACGAATCAAACGTGCAAGTCCGGCCCAACCAAAAATTGTTAGCAAAACTACAAGCAAAATTATTGTGGCAATGTTTTTGTCGTCAACTCCAAGTGCCACTTGCAAGCGTTCTGCCATTGGCCGTGCAATTGCGATTAGCATGAAGAAAGTTGGGAAAGCAAGAAGTAGATCGATGATTCGGCCAATTGCTTCATCAACTCGACCTTTGAAATAACCAGCGATAAGTCCAATGACCATACCGATGCTAATTGAAAGTACAGATGTAACTGTAGCGATGGTGATTGACGTGCGAGCACCAATAATCAAACGAGCGAAAACGTCACGGCCAACACCCGGTTCCACGCCCAACCAGTGCACCGTTGAGATTCCACCCCAAGGTCCAATTGGATTATTGAAGTTATCCAAATCGATTGCGCTGCGATCCATTGCGTATGGGTCAAGATTGAGAATTGCGAGAATCGGCGAAGAAAGATAAGCAACCAAGAAGAAGAAGATTGAGATTCCAAGCGAAACCATTGCTACCCGATTAAAACGGAAACGATCCCAACCTAAGCGCCAAGGGCTTCTGCCAGCAACAGCTTGCGTAGTGTCGACCTTCTTAGTTCGAGCCACGCTGCTATGCCTCCATCTAGTTGTACTAGTCCGACCTGAATGAGAGGGTGAGACTAAGGGAAATGGCCAAATTAAATAACCCCTGCTCCCTATAAATAGGGCTTTTGTCCATTTTTTATGAGTATTTGTAGAGGGTCTCTAACAAAATTGGGGTCTTTTGAACCTTAATTAATTGGCGTTCTTAGTCTTGGTCCGAGCGCGATCGCGGCCGTTCTTATCCAAAATCACCTTACGAATGCGAACGTGGCTAGGTGTTACCTCAATGCACTCATCTTCTCGGCAGAATTCCAAAGCTTGTTCAAGAGAGAGTAAACGTGCCGGAATGAGGCGCTCTAGTTCGTCCGCAGTTGCAGAACGAATGTTGTTGAGCTTCTTTTCCTTACAGATGTTTACGTCCATGTCTTCACCGCGAGCGTTCTCACCAATGATCATGCCTTCATAAGTTTCGATGCCAGGCTCGACAAACAAAGAACCGCGTTCTTGCAAGGCAAAACATGCAAACGAAGTAACTTGACCAGTTCGGTCTGAAACGAGTGAACCGTTTGGACGGGTACGAATTTCACCAAACCATTGTTCGTATTTTTCGAACACATGGTGGAGTAATCCGGTTCCGCGAGTTTCCGTTAAGAATTCAGTTCTAAAACCAATCAAACCGCGTGCCGGTACAAGGTATTCAAGACGAACCCAACCGGTGCCATGGTTGATCATTTGTTCCATGCGACCTTTGCGAGAACCAAGCAATTGCGTAACAGCTCCGACAAACTCTTCAGGTACGTCAACTGTTAGGCGTTCAACTGGCTCATGCACTTTGCCATTGACTTCGCGAGTAACAACTTGTGGTTTACCAACTGTAAGTTCATAACCTTCGCGGCGCATCATTTCAACCAAAATTGCAAGTTGAAGTTCGCCACGTCCTTGAACTTCCCAAGCGTCTGGTCGTTCAGTATCTAATACTCGCAAAGAAACGTTACCGATTAATTCGGAATCGAGACGATTCTTCAACAAGCGTGAAGTCAATTTAGTTCCACTTCGACCAGCAAGTGGCGATGTATTAGTACCGATAGTCATGGAAATACTTGGTTCGTCAACAGTAATCACCGGCAATGGGGTTGGATTATCTGCATCAGCAAGAGTTTCACCGATTGTGATTTCAGCAATACCGGCTACTGCCACAATGTCACCAGGTCCAGCTTTTTCAACTGAAACGCGTTCTAAACCTTGTGCCATCAGCAATTCAACGATTTTAACTTTTTGAATGGTGCCATCTTGTTTGCACCAAGAAGCTTGTTGACCTTTAACAATTTCGCCAGAGTGAATTCTGCAAAGTGCCAAGCGACCCAAGTACGGTGACGCATCCAAGTTAGTTACGTGTGCCTGCAATGGCATGTTCGGATCGTAAGTCGGTGCTGGAATAGCTTCTATCAAAGTCCTAAAGAGTGGTTCAAGATCTTCGCTGTCTGGCATAGCGCCATCTTCGGGCTGATTAACTGAAGCGCGACCGGCACGAGCACATGCATAAACCACTGGGAAATCCAAACCAGTT
>JAPLBX010000105.1 GCA_026392535.1 Actinomycetota bacterium | reverse complement strand
CCGAAGAAATTCCAGTTGTGGTCCTAAATGAAACCGTGCCTGAAGTCTCTGACACTGCAGTGCTTGAACTGGTTCGAAAAACTATTTCCCAGCCCACTCCTGCTGTATCAAATAAACCAGGGGTATTGCCTCTAGAACTTCCATACAAACTGCCACCTCTTGAATTACTAAGTGAAGGCCCAGCTTCTAAGGCCAATACCAAAGCAACAGACGCGGTCAAAGAAGCGCTCATGTCGGTCTTTACAGAATTTGATATTGATGCAAATGTGGTTGGAATCCAACGTGGCCCAACTGTTACTCGCTATGAAGTTGAACTCGGTTCGGGTGTAAAAGTAGAAAGAATTACCCAACTTTCAAAGAATATTTCTTATGCTGTGGCAAATTCTGATGTCCGAATCCTTTCGCCGATTCCAGGCAAGTCAGCTGTTGGTATTGAGATTCCTAATACCGATCGAGAATTAGTTGCACTAGGTGATGTCTTGCGCAGCAAACTTGCCACCAACGACTCGCACTCACTTGCAGTCGGCGTCGGCAAAGATGTTGAAGGCGGCTTTGTGATTGCGAATCTTGCAAAGATGCCGCATTTACTTGTAGCTGGCGCAACTGGTGCTGGAAAATCTTCTTGTATTAACGCTTTGATAACTTCAATCCTGATGCGCGCCACTCCACAAGAAGTTCGAATGGTGTTAGTAGATCCAAAGCGAGTGGAACTTGCAGCCTATGAAGGTGTTCCACATTTAATTACGCCGATTATCACTAACCCAAAGAAAGCAGCCGAAGCTTTGCAGTGGGTTGTGAAAGAGATGGATCATCGTTATGACGATCTAGCTGCCTTTGGGTTTAGACATATTGATGACTTCAACAAAGCAGTGAAAGAAAAAAAGGTTTCCTTGCCGCCAGATAGCAAACGAGTTCTGCGGCCGTACCCATATTTGCTTGTGATTGTTGACGAACTTGCAGACCTAATGATGGTTGCACCTCGTGATGTTGAAGATAGCATTGTTCGAATTACGCAGTTAGCCAGAGCTGCTGGAATTCACTTAGTACTTGCCACCCAACGGCCATCGGTGGATGTCGTAACAGGTTTGATCAAAGCCAACGTGCCAAGCCGACTAGCTTTCGCAACTTCTAGTTCCACAGATTCTCGGGTGATCTTGGACCAAGCCGGGGCTGACAAGCTGGTCGGGCAAGGCGACGCGCTGTTTTTACCTATGGGGGCAAGTAAGGCGATGAGGGTCCAGGGAGCCTTTGTGAGTGAAGCTGAAATTCGCAAGGTGGTTTCACACTGTAAAGCCCAAGCTGAACCTGAATATCGTGAAGATGTTGTGCAAATAATCTCTCGTGGTACGCAAGTCGATTCCGATATAGGGGACGACTTAGACACTCTTTTACTCGCAGTTGAGTTAGTTATCACTGCGCAACAGGGGTCAACTTCTATGTTGCAGAGAAAACTAAGAATTGGTTTTGCAAAAGCAGGTCGCTTAATGGATTTGATGGAAGTTCGGGGAATTGTTGGCCCTTCAGAAGGTGCAAAAGCCCGAGAAGTACTAATCCCACTCGAAGCCTTAGACGAAGTATTGGACAGTTTGCAGCCAAAATAATTTGCTATCCCTCTCATAAGGGGATTTAAACTGCCACCTGAAACAAGGGTGGGAGTGAATAATGGCAGTTGGTGCTCGTATTCAACAGCTGCGCGAGGCGCAGAATCTCACCATTGAAGAAGTTGCCGCTTCAACCAGACTTCGTAAAGATGTCATTATTTCCATTGAAGCTGAGAACTGGAAAAAATTGGATTTACGAGTTTTCATTCGAAACCAAATCCGTTTAATCGCAAATGCACTCAATGCAAATGAAACTGAATTACTTGAACTCTTTGACGTCGATTTGCCGGACGATTCAATGGCATACGAAAATGTTGTGAAAGCTAAACAACCTGAGTTGAACATTTTTGATAAGCAGGGCAAAAGCGCTTTACCTAACAAACGTAATCCAAAAATTCCATATCTAATTGCTGGCTTAGTCGCGGTAGTCGCGGTTGCTGTTTTCGTAGTTATGTCTGCCGGAAAGACTGACAATGCCATACCTGAAACTGATGTCACTATTAGTCAATCGGCAACACCGACTGATTCGACCACTCCAGGCCCATCCGAATCAACCGATTCAAATCCAAATTCACTTGGGGTTTCACTAGTTTTGCAGGCCAGTGGCCGAAGTTGGATCACCGCTAGTGGATCAGCCGGTAATTCATTGTTTTCAAGTTTTCTAAACGCTGGTGACACAATCACATTAACCGACTCAACCAGCATTTCTTTGGTGATAGGCGATTCTGGCGTTGTCAACGTAGTGGTTAATGACGAAAATCTTGGTTTTCTAGGTGGCCTTGGCTCGCCAGTCGAGATTACTTTCCCTGTTCAGTAAATCTAAATTCAACTCGTAGGCTAAGCACTATGAGTCAAGCAGCCAAGACAGTACATATCCTCACCCTCGGTTGCGCACGCAATGAAACCGATAGCGATGAGCTAGCCGCCCGACTTTCAAATGCCGGCTGGCAATTGGTTGATGACCCATCCGACGCCAGTGCCGTATTAGTTAACACTTGCGGATTTGTCGAAACTGCAAAGGCTGATTCGATTCAAACTATTTTGCAGACAGCTGATTTAAAGTCTGACGGTGTAGTGAAAGCAGTTGTCGCCATTGGCTGCATGGCTGAGCGCTACGGGAAAGAACTTGCTGCTGAAATTCCAGATGCGGATGCAGTTCTCGGATTTGATGAATATGAGAACATCGGTGAATCGCTGGCAAAAATCGTGGGTGGCGCAAAAATTGAAAGCCACGTGCCAATAGATCGCAGACTTTCAACACCTAAAGCCCCGGCTGAAAGGCTGATTGCATCATCTAGTTCTGGAGATGTGATTCGCCTTCGCCTCGATTCAAAACCTTATGCACCTTTGAAGATTGCAAATGGTTGCGATCGAAGGTGCACGTTTTGTGCAATTCCAGCTTTTCGTGGTTCATTTGTTTCTCGCCGTCCAACCGACATTATTGCCGAAGCGGTATGGCTAAGTGAGCGTGGAGTGCGCGAACTGTTTTTGGTTAGCGAAAATACAACTTCATACGGTAAAGACCTAGGTGATATGAATTTGTTGGAAGCACTTTTACCTGCGCTTTCAAGTATTGAAAAAATTGAAAGAATTCGTGTCTCATATCTGCAACCGGCGGAAATGCGCCCACAGCTAATTAATGCAATCGTAAATACCGAAAAGGTAGTGCCGTACTTCGATCTTTCGTTCCAGCACGCCGCACCAACCATTTTGAGAAAAATGCGCCGGTTTGGTGGCAAACAGGAATTCTTAGAGCTAATCGCTTCAATTCGCAAAGTTGCACCTGATGCTGGAATTCGCTCAAACTTTATTGTCGGGTTCCCAGGTGAAAGCGAAGCGGAACTAGAAACTCTTTGTGAATTTATCAACGAGGCTGAGTTAGATGCGATTGGTATTTTTGGATATTCAGATGAAGATGGCACTGAAGCTTTCAATTTCGAAGAAAAGTTGTCTGAAGCGGAAATCAATCGTCGGGTTGAGTATGTGACATCGCTAGTTGATGAAGTAACCAATCAAAAGGCAGAATCGCGAATTGGCACCCAAGTCACAGTCATGATTGAAAGTGACGATGACGGCTATGAAGGCAGAGCAGATTTTCAAGGACCTGAAGTTGATGGCACTTGCACTTTGTTGACCGACAGAACTTTAGAAATCGGAGAATTTGTGACTGGGGTTGTGGTCTCGAATGATGGCGCAGACTTGATAGTTGAAGAGATTATTAACTAATGCAAAATCCGAACTTTTATACATTGATGCGAATCTTGCTTGTGCCAGTCTTTTGGTTTGCACTTTTTAGCCTCGATAATCCATTTTTGGCGGTGGTGATTTTTTGGGTTGCCGCGATAACTGATTTGATAGATGGCTACCTAGCTCGCAAACATAATTTGATTTCGAACTTTGGGAAGATCGCTGACCCGATTGCAGACAAAGCTCTAACTGGTGCTGCTTGGATTGGTTTATCCATGATTGGCGCCCTTCCATGGGTAGCAACGATAGTGATTTTGGTTCGTGAAGTAGGAATTACTTTATTGCGATTAATGGTTCTGAATAAGAACATTGTTGCGGCCGATCGAGGTGGGAAATTGAAAACCACTTTCCAAATAACGACTATTTCATTCTTCTTGGTAAATCTTGGATTGAATTGGGATTGGTTGAATCTGCCAATTTCAATATTGCTTTGGATTACAGTCGCGATAACTACCTATACAGGTATGCGATATTTGCCAGTCCTGCTTAGAAGGAATCAGTTATGACTGAAGCTCAAATCGCACTTGATGCATTGATGGACCGACAACTACCACCAACTGAGTGGGAGTTTGCTAGAGCTGCCATTGAAGTTGCCAAGTTTGCAAAAGTGAATATGGCAACTGCCGAATCAGTGACCGGCGGTTTGTTAAGTGCGTTGCTTACTTCCGTGCCAGGCGCATCTGAGGTTTTTCAAGGTGGTGTAGTTGCTTATGCCACAGAAATGAAAAAAGAAGTTTTAAATATTACAGAGCAAACCCTCAAAGTTGGAGTGGTGTCCACCGAAGTTGCTTTAGCAATGGCAACTAACATCACAAAGGTTATGAGTTGCAGATTTGGCCTCGGGTGCACAGGTGTAGCCGGACCTGAACCTCAAGATGGCAAGCCAGTCGGCGAAGTTCATATTGCTGTATTTGATGCCAAAACTGGCTCCAGCCGCACCCAGAGTTTGAGATTCACCGGCAGTCGAGACGATATTCGTAGCCAAACTAGCTTGGCTCTACTGGGCCTGCTTCTAGACGTAATGGTGGCTTTGACTGATCTTTCACGCACCTCGCCCGCACAAGACCCAAAAAGTGAATAATTTCGCGCACAAATCAGGCAATTCGCAGGTTTTCTGACTAGCGTAAGCCATTGTTCAAGATTTAACTCGGAGGTGATCATGGTGCTATTACGAGAAGTAATTGGTTCGCAATTGCGAAATACTCGTAAAGAACAAGGTGCCACCCTTCGCGATATTTCTTCAAAGGCAAATGTTGCACTTGGATATTTGAGCGAAATTGAACGTGGTCAAAAAGAACCGTCCAGTGAACTTCTTTCCTCGATTTGTTCTGCGCTTGAAATCTCTATCTCTTCCTTAATGCGATCTGTGACAATTGAAACAGTTCGAATTGAAAATCAAGTTCGCCCAATTCAATCTTCACGCACCAAAAACAACATCAAAGCAGCGTGAGTCCTCAACCATCTGCGCGCACAAAACGCACGCAAGACGCAATCGCCGAATCGGCACGTTCAATTTTGCAAAATGGTCCAACCAAAAATCTTTCAATGGTTTCATTAGCCAGCACATCTGGAATTGCTCGAGCTACTGTTTATAACCACATCAGCGAAAAGGCTGATATTTACCGCCTGATATCTGATAGTTACATTCAAGACATCACAAAAATTATTTCCAAAAATCCTTCACTCGTAGAGGGCCTAGTTGCAATTGCAGAATTCGTTGCCCTCGACAATGCGATTTGCGGCTTGCGTAAACATGATCCAAAAGTTTTGATCAATGCAGTAACTCACGTGCACTCAATGCCAGACCAAATCGCAAAATTGGTAATGGACACGTTATTGGCCTGGAATGTTTCTGCAGATTTAGTTTCGGCTGATGTAGTAATTCGCTGGCTAACAAGTTATGCAATAAACCCTGGATCAAAAGTGGATCGGCAGGTTGGGGCAGAAGTGCTAGCAAATGCACTTATGAAAGATGCACGATCTTGAGGCTGACCGACTTTTGGCAGCGGATGGAAGCTCATTTTGGCGCTGGTTATGCGTCATCTTGGGCGCGAGACACTCGGCTGGTTGAACTAGAGGGGCTGACCGTTGAAGAAGCCTTAAAGGCGGGTCTCGAGGCGCAGGATGTGTGGCGCGCGGTTTGGGCGCATGAGGGATTACACCCGAAAGAACGCTGAAGACACGCCGAGGCCTCAATAACCCATTCGAACAAATGTTCTGCTACGTTTCGCCCAAGTTCGAAATTTCCACAGGAAATGAGAGCGGGTCGAGTAAGTCACAACCAGACCTTAGGTTGCGCGCCGACCCACCAACAAGAGGAGACGAAATGGCCGCTACCACCCCTGGAAATGACCGCGATAAGGCTTTAGAAGCCGCCCTAGCTCAAATTGAGCGCCAATTTGGCAAAGGCTCAGTTATGCGCCTGGGTCAAGAAGATCGCGCCGCAATCGAAGTTATCCCAACTGGCTCAATCGCCCTAGACATCGCTCTAGGAATTGGTGGCCTTCCAAAGGGTCGTGTCATTGAAGTCTTTGGACCTGAATCTTCCGGTAAGACCACTGTGGCTTTGCATGCAATTGCGAATGCACAAAAACTAGGCGGCATCTGTGCATTTATCGATGCTGAGCACGCACTAGATCCTGAATACGCAAAAGCACTTGGCGTGGATATTGATGCGCTTTTGGTTAGCCAACCAGACAACGGTGAACAAGCACTTGAAATCACTGACATGCTAATTCGTTCAGGCGCAGTTTCCTTAATCGTCATTGACTCGGTTGCAGCTCTAGTTCCACGGGCAGAAATCGAAGGCGAAATGGGTGATAGCCACATGGGTTTGCAAGCTCGATTGATGAGCCAGGCACTTCGCAAAATCACTGGCGCGCTAAGTCAATCTGGCACTACAGCAATCTTCATCAACCAGTTGCGCGAAAAGATTGGCGTGATGTTCGGATCACCAGAAACTACAACCGGTGGTCGTGCACTTAAGTTTTACGCTTCTGTTCGACTTGATATTCGCCGAATTGAAGCTTTGAAAGATGGCGCAGACATCGTAGGTAATAGAACCCGCGTAAAGGTAGTTAAGAACAAGGTTGCGCCACCATTCAAGCAAGCCGAATTCGACATTATTTATGGCGAAGGAATTAGCCGCGAAGGCAGCTTGATCGACATGGGTGTTGAACACGGCATTGTTCGAAAAGCTGGTGCTTGGTATACATACGACGGTGATCAACTTGGTCAAGGTAAAGAAAATTCACGCAACTTCCTTCGGGACAATCCAGAACTTGCTAATGACATCGAAACCAAGATTAAAGAAAAACTTGGCGTCGGAGTTGATGCAGTAGTAGCAGCACCTGAAGATGTTGAAACTGCCTGACGATGTTCTGATAACTGAAGAACTTCTTCAGACTGTTAGAAACATGGGTTTGCGAAGGCTTACCCGCTCGCCAATGAGTCGTTTTCAATTTGAGCAATATCTAATTAAGCGAAATGTGCCACTTGAGGTTGTAACTCAAGTGGCCACTCGTTTTGAAGAAATTAAACTGTTGGACGACCGTGAATACGCAGAAATGTGGGTGCGTTCACGCCGCAACACACGCGGGACTGGTTGGCGAGTATTGCGTCAAGAGCTTAAGAACAAAGGTATTTCTCAAGAAATAATCGAGAGTTTTGAAATCACCGATCCAGCTTTGGAATATGAACTGGCTTACGAAATCGCAGTTAAGAAATTCCGCGGCCTTCAAAGATATGAATCTGATGTTATTTGGCGCAGGCTCAGTGGTTTCTTGATTCGTAGAGGTCATTCCAGTTCCACGGCCATGCGGATTACGTCAGAATTATTAGACACGCTTAAAGCTACATAAAAACTGGGCTTTGCCTGCCAAGATGCGCTTATGCAAATTGACTGCGCACTATATGTCGATGGAAAGCGCACCGAATCTAAAACTTTATCTAAATCTGGATCAAATTCTAAATCTGGATCTAATCCAATTGAATTACTTGAACTCGCCAAATCTTCAGGTGGATTTGTCTGGCTAGGTTTATTCGAACCTGATGCAAACGAGTTTGAACCAATCTCAAAAGCATTTGGTTTACACGAACTTGCAATCGAAGATGCCGTCCACGCTCAGCAACGCTCCAAAATTGAAGATTATGGCGATCTTGAATTTGTGGTTTTAAAAACTCTTTTTTATGACGAAGCCACTAGTCAAGTTGAGACTGGTGACTTGATGATGTATATCGGTGCTCACTTCATCATCACGGTTAGACATGGTGACAGGGTTGGGCTGGCCCAGGTCAGGCAGAAAGTTGAAGCAAACTCACAGTGGTTAGCGCAAGGTCCTTATGCTGTGGTTCACAGCGTCATTGACCATGTGGTTGACATTTATTTGCAAATTGCTACTGAGCTTGAAAACGATGTCGCCGCATTGGAGGAAAAAGTCTTTTCAAATCAAAGAAAGACTTGGAGCCAAGATTTGTACTTCTTGAAACGCGAAGTAATTGAATTTCGAAGAGCAGTCGATCCGATGTCAAAATGGATTCCGCGTTTTGCTTTGAACCTTGAATTGAATGTGCCAAAGGGTTTACGGGAATTTTTCCGCGACATCGAAGATCACATCAATCGTGCTTCTGATACAGCATCTTCACTTGACGCCTTGCTAGCTAGTGCTTTGAACGCTGACATCGCTCAAGTGCAAGTGCGGCAGAATGAAGATATGCGCAAAATTACGGCTTGGGTCGCATTAGCTTCTGTGCCAACCATGGTGGCAGGTATCTATGGCATGAATTTCGATTACATGTGGGAATTGCGCCAACCTGCCGCATACCCAGTTTTGCTCGTCGGTTTAGCCTTATTTTGCGGCTTCTTGTTCAGAAAATTCAAGAAATCCGGCTGGTTGTAAGTCGCCTAAACTGCGCCAGTGACTTTGACCCAACGCACCTATGAGGTGCGCACCCACGGCTGCCAGATGAATGTGCATGATTCTGAGCGGATGGCTGGCATGCTCGAGGGGATTGGTCTAGTTCCCGTTAAAGATGACCCAGCCGACGTTATTGTCATAAATACCTGTGCGGTGCGGGAAAACGCTGCAAATAAGTTGTACGGAACGTTGGGAATGCTTCGAGCCCTAAAACTTGAACGGCCACACACCCAAATCGCCGTTGGCGGTTGCTTGGCCCAAAAAGATCAAGGAGACATTATTAGGCGAGCTCCGTGGGTGGACGTGGTTTTTGGAACTCACAACCTAAAAGCACTACCTATTTTGCTAGAGCGCGCTCGCATCGAACATGAATCCCAAATTGAAATTGCAGAAGCATTAGAAGTTTTCCCATCACATTTGCCAGCAAAGCGCGACCATGCATATGCCGCATGGGTCAGCATCAGTGTTGGATGCAATAACACTTGCACGTTTTGCATTGTGCCAGCATTGCGCGGAAAAGAAAAAGATCGTCGAACTGGCGAAATCCTTGAAGAGATTGAAATGCTCGTTGATGACGGCGTGAGCGAAGTGACGCTACTTGGCCAAAATGTTAATTCCTATGGCGTTGAATTTGGCGATAAGTTTGCATTTAGTAAATTACTTCGAGCTTGCGGAGACATTAAGGGGCTAGAACGAGTTCGATTCTTTAGCCCGCATCCAAAAGAATTCACCATTGATGTGATTCACGCTATGGCTGAAACTCACAACGTGATGCCAAGTTTGCATATGCCTTTGCAATCTGGCAGTGATGATGTCTTAAAAGCAATGAAGCGCTCATATCGCCAAGAGAAATATCTTTCGATTATTGCCGATGCTCGCAAATACATTCCCAACGCTGCAATTACCACAGACATCATTGTTGGATTCCCTGGCGAAACCGAGGCAGACTTCTTAGAAACCATGAAAGTGGTTGAAGAGGCGAGATTCTCCACCGCTTACACCTATCAATATTCAAAGCGCCCTGGCACACCTGCTGCAACAATGGAAGATCAAATTCCACAGGAAGTTGTTACTGAAAGATTCAATCGCTTAGTTGAACTTGGCAATGAAATTGCCTGGCAAGAAAATAAGAAGCAGACTGGTCAAACCGTAGAAGTTCTAATTGCTGATGACGAAGGTAAAAAAGATGGCGAGACTCAGCGAATCTCAGGAAGAGCCCGGGATAACAGACTTGTCCACGTTGTAAAGCCTCTCGAAGATGTCCGACCTGGAGATATGGTCACTGCCGAAGTTACCTACGCAGCACCTTTTCATTTAATTGCAGATGCCAACGCGACCGTTCGCCACACCTTGGCTGGCGATAAAGTTAGACAAGCTTTAAGCGAACAAACATCAAGTGAAAGAACTTCAAGTGGGCAAGTGTCAATTAACAGCGAATTGATCACCATTAAATCGCGCGTTGGACAAGGGGTATAAATGACTCAGTCATTCACACTTGGATTTTCGTGTCCCGACCAACCAGGAATTGTTCACTCAGTCTCAACTTTTATTGTTGAGATCGGTGGAAACATCACCGAGAGTCGGCAATTTGAAGACCGCGAAAATCAATTGTTCTTTATGCGTGTGGAATTTGATGTTAAATCAAAAACCGATTTAGAAAGCATTCGTGAGACGTTCACCAAGATTGCCGAAAAATACTCAATGAAATGGCGACTTGCAGATTCAACTCAACGTGAACGCGTTTTGATCATGGTCAGCAAATACGAGCATTGCCTAAATGATCTGCTATTTAGACACAGGTCCGGTGCTTTAGCAGTCGACATTCCTCTTATTGTCAGCAACCATCGCGATTTGGAAGAAATGGCGAACTGGTATGGAATTCCGTTCGTACACATCTCACAAAGTAACGGTAAAGATGCTGCCGAGGAGCAACTACGTAAAGTTATTGCTGACAATGGCATCGAGTTGATTGTGTTAGCTCGTTATATGCAGATTTTGTCTGGACAATTCTGTGAAGATTTTGCCGGCAAAATAATTAACATTCACCATTCTTTCTTGCCGTCATTCAAAGGCGCAAAGCCTTATCACCAAGCACACACTCGTGGTGTGAAAGTAATTGGCGCAACGGCCCATTATGTGACCCGGGAATTAGACGACGGACCAATTATTGAACAAGAAGTGGCACGTGTGGATCACTCGCACACGCCTGAACAAATAGCTTCGGTAGGCAGAGATGCTGAAGCCCACGCATTAGCGCGGGCAGTTCAGTGGCATGCCGAACATCGTGTCTTTTTATCTGGTCAACGAACGATTGTGTTCCGATGAGTGCAGTAATCATGGACGGCAAAATCGCTGCCGCAAAAGTTAGAGCTGATTTAGCAAACCAAGTTGAACTATTAAAAGCCAAAGGCGTTGTGCCAGGGCTTGGAACCATTTTGGTCGGAGACGACCCGGGTTCACTTTCTTATGTTGGCGGCAAGCATCGAGATTGTGCAGAAGTTGGAATTGCAAGTATCCGAATTGATTTACCTGCGTCAGCTTCACAGGCGGATGTGATGGCTGCAGTTAAAGAACTAAATGCCTCTAAAGAGTGCACTGGTTACATCGTGCAACTGCCATTACCAAAAGGCTTGGATGCTATGTACGTCCTTGAATCAATGGATCCAGACAAAGACGCAGACGGATTGCATCCAACAAATTTAGGCAGATTAGTTCTTGGCATTCCCGCTCCACTGCCATGCACACCACGCGGATGCATTGAACTTTTACGTGAATACAAAGTCAACATTGACGGTGCTCATGTAGTGGTAGTTGGCAGAGGAATTACAGTTGGTAGACCGCTCGGTCTTATGTTGACTCGAAAGACTGAGAATGCAACCGTCACGCTTTGCCATACTGGCACTAAAGACATGAAAAAGTATCTGCAACAAGCCGACATCATCGTCGCGGCAGCGGGTGTGGCACACATGATTACAGCTGATTCAGTGAAACCAGGCGCTGCAGTTTTAGATGTCGGTATCACACGAACCGATGCTGGTTTACTCGGTGATGTCCATCCATCGGTTAGAGAAGTGGCCGGGTTTGTCGCTCCAATGCCAGGTGGAACCGGTCCAATGACTCGTGCGATGTTGCTTGCCAACGTGGTGGATTCCGCAACTCGTTCCTTGGGCTAAACATGAGTGCACCCATAGTCAGCATTGTTGGTTCAACCGCTAGCGGTAAAACAGCACTCTCCATTGCAGTCGCAAAACACATCGGCGCAGAAATCGTGAATCTTGATGCCTACCAGATCTATAAACAGATGGATATTGGAACTGCGAAACCTTCCTTGGCAGAAAGGGAAGGCATCCGCCACCACTTGATCGACGTTGTCGGCATTGAACACGATGCAAATGTTTCAGAGTTTCAAAGTTGGGCCAGAATCGCAATTGCCTCGCTAAATGAACGAGATATTCCAGTGGTTTGTGTTGGAGGTTCTGGACTTTATGTTAAGGCTGTCTTTGACGATTTAAAATTCCCAGGCACCAACTCAGAGATTCGCAGCAAGTATGAATCTTTACTGGAATTAAAAGGCGCAACTGCGTTGCACAAATTACTGCAAGAAAAAGATCCGATTGCAGCTTCTCACATTATTGTGGAAAACAGCCGGCGAGTAGTTCGGGCTCTTGAAGTAATTGAAATAACTGGTGAACCATTTATGGCTCAACTGCCACAGCAAGAGCCAGTAATCGATGCAATCCGTATAGGTCTCAATCTTGAGCGTGATGCTTTGTTAGCTCGAATCAAAAAACGTAACCTTGCAATGTTCGAGCAAGGTTGGCCAGAAGAAGTTGCAAAGCTGGAAGCTGCTGGTTTGTTTAAAACGCCCACTGCGAGCCGAGCTCTTGGCTATGCCGAAGTTTCTAAATTCAACAACGGGGAATTGACTGAAAGTGAAGCAATCGAACAGGTAATGCATGCGACAAATCGATATTCACGAAGACAAATGCAATGGTTTAGACGAGATGAATACATTCATTGGTTCGATGCGCTTGACTCCGATTTGCTAAGCGGAGTCCTGAAACTCATTTAACTGGTAGGTCATCTAGCGGATTTGCGCCATTGTTAGTTACAACCTCAAACCACTCGAAGTGAAATGCGCGGTTGAAAATCTTTGAAGGTAAATTTGAAAATACCTGTAACGTTCTAATTGTCGTTCCGCCCACGCGTTGCGAACCATGTGCACGCATTGATGCTCGTTTGAATCCAGTCCATTGGCTAATATCGATTGTGTGAGTGATGTCGGCTCTAGGAGTAAAGCCATCAGCAAGTGAAGCTAAATCTTTTAGCGGACCGATTTTTATTATCAGTCGAATGTAGTCAAGCAGTTTGGCGATAGTTTGTCGGTCCACTGTTGCATTGGCGACCACTTGCGTGTTAGCAAGCTTTGCGGCAGCAATTACAGCTTTGTGAATTTGAATGTGATCGGGATGGCCATAGCCACCCTGCGAGTCATATCCAACAACTAATTGTGCATTTTCAATTTTGAGGATTGCTGATATTTGTTCGGCGATTTCTTCGACTGTGGCTTGGCAGAGGGTGGAAGTCGTGGCCTGAGCTTTTCCATCTAGTCCGGAGTCTCTAAAATTCAAAAAATAAGTCTCGCTAACACCAAGAATTCGAGCAGACTTTTCAAGTTCTCGTTTTCTGATGTTGCCTAAGTCGGTGTAATTGCTAATTTCGCTCAAACCAGCTTCACCATTTGTGGCCATGACAACGACTACTCGATGACCCTTTTCTTTCAAACCCCGCATAGTTCCTGCGGTCAGTAGAGCCTCATCGTCAGGGTGAGCATGAACGAATACGACGGTGGCCATAGACCTATCTTTGCCCACATCCAAGCAGTAGGCGAATACCGCTCTAAGTTTGGCTTATGCGCATCGTCCACATCTCTGATTGCTACCTGCCAAGAATGGGCGGAATCGAGACTCAGGTGTCTGGCTTAGTCGAATATCAAAAGTCCAAAGGCCATGAAGTTTTTGTGCTCACTTTGACTCCAGGTGATAAAAACGCTGGAATTATTCGATTACCATTCAAACTTCCCGCAAATCTGCTTTGGCACCCAAGAGGTAAAAGTCTTGCCATTGATCAACTATCTCAGTTAAAGCCAGATGTGGTCCATCTGCATTTTGGTGCTGCCTCACCGTTTGCTTGGCAAGGCTTGCGAGCGGTTACAAAATTGGGGTTACCAAATGTTGCGACCATTCATTCAATATGGGGAAAGTTCGCAAGCGGGATTTATGGAAGGTCTCGCCGTAGCTGGAAAGCAAGCACAATTATTTCTTCGGTGAGCGAAGTTAGTAGCAAAATTGTCTCTGCCACTTTAAACAGAGAAGTATCTGTGGTTCCTAATGGAATAGATGTAGATTTTTGGCGCACTGCAACCAAATTCGAACAGCCACAAATGCAAATTGTGAGTGCCACCCGGTTTGCTTCTAGAAAAAGAATTCGTCCACAACTAGCTGCAATTGAATCTGTAGTTAAAGTGTTAAAAGAAAGTTCTCCTCATTTCACAATTGCTGGCAACGGTCCAGACTTTGAAAAGATTAAAACTTTGATTTCTAAGAAGAATCTATCCAAATATGTGACTTTGACCGGCAGGCTAAATAAAAACGAATTACGCGATTTATATGCAAAGTCGGATATCTTCTTACAAATGAGCGTTTTGGAGGCATTTGGAATTGCAGCTTGTGATGGGGTTAGTGAGTTTGTTCAAAACTCTAGTACTGGTTACCTAGAAGAAAACGATGCGGAAATTGTCGCGCGGATTTTGCAACTTAACGCCAATCGAGAATCGTTGAAAAATCTAAAATCTCAATCGAAAAATCAGCCACCAATTCAGACATGGGATCACGCCGGGACGCTTGTAGAGGCGCTTTACCAGCGATCCATTGAGCATGCTTAGGACTTACCCTTAGCCTATGAGTCCGCGCACAATAACTTTCACTAAAGGTCATGGAACCGGAAATGATTTCATTATTGTGCCCGACGAGCTTGGCACTAATGATTTATCTAGTACTGATGTCCAAAAAATATGTGATCGCCATTTTGGAGTGGGTGCCGACGGGGTATTGCGAGTAGTTAAAACTGCTGCGGCTGGCATTGATGCCCCACAGACCACTTGGTTTATGGATTACCGAAATAGTGATGGATCAATAGCTGAAATGTGCGGCAATGGTTTGCGAGTATTTGTTCACTATTTATACAAAACTGGACGCGTAAGTGAAAATATTAATTTGATTGCCACCAGAGGCGGTACAAAAAAAGTCACGAAGCTGTCTGATGGTAATTATCGAATTGATATGGGTAAACCGCAGATAAGTATTCAACCTTTAGAAGTCAGCGTTTCAGGTAGAAAATATCTGGCCACAAGCGTTCACATCCCAAACCCTCATGCGGTTGCTTTTGTGGAAGATCTGAACGAGATTGGCGATTTAGCCATTTCACCAGTGGCAAATCCAGAAAACGTTTTTCCAGAAGGTGCAAATTTCGAATTCATTAGAAAAATTGGCACAAACCACATTTCGATGCGGGTATTCGAACGTGGTTCTGGTGAAACACTCTCTTGTGGCACAGGTGTTTGCGCTGCTGCGGTAGTTGCGCGCTTAAACGAGAATCAATCGGGCGACACCACTTGGCGAGTGGACGTAAGAGGTGGCACTTTAAGCGTTGAGCAAGATGCTGATGGGGAAGTGGCTTTAATTGGCCCAGCGGCATTGGTTGCAGATGGCGAGTTCTATTTTGAAAACTAGTGGAGATTCGTTTGAAGAAACCACAGATGGTCAACTCGATTTAGAAGAGCGTCG
>JAPLBX010000021.1:7428-13825 GCA_026392535.1 Actinomycetota bacterium | reverse complement strand
GAACTTCCAAGCACCCGAATACAAAGTCCAATTAATGCTCCAGCAATTCGTTGGGGAGTTATTGCACCTGGTCGAATTGCTCACGCTTTTGCTAGTGCTGTCGAAAACGACACGACTTCTTGGATTGCTGCAGTTGGTTCGAGGTCAATAGAACGAGCAAATGATTTTGCATCGAAATTCACTAAACAAGAATCACCGCGCACTTATGCTTCGTATGAAGAATTAGTAAAAGATTCTGAGATTGACGCGGTCTATATAGCATCGCCCCACAGTGAACATCATGCTCATGTAGGCCTTGCACTAAATGCTGGTAAGCCGGTACTAGTGGAAAAAGCGTTTACCCAAAATGCTAAGCAAGCCCGCGAGATAGTCGAGCTCGCTCAATCAAAAGATATTCTTTTGGTGGAAGCAATGTGGACCAGATTCTTACCCCACATTGACATAGTTAGACAATTAGTTGAATCTGGCGAACTAGGAGAAATCGAATCCATAATTGCTGACCATGGCCAAGCAATGGATTTCCCCCCAGAACACAGACTCCAAAATCCAGCATTAGCAGGTGGCGCCCTGCTTGATATGGGTGTTTATCCATTGAGTTTTATGCACATGGTTCTAGGCGTTCCAGATTCTTTGAATGCCACTGCCACATTGACCAAAACAGGAGTCGATGAAAGTTTGAGCGCAAGACTTCAGTGGCAAAGTGCATTTGGCATCCTCAACACATCACAAAAGGACAAAACGCCAACCACCGCCACTATCACAGGCACTAACGCAAGAATTGAGATTCCAGAAAACTTCTATCGGCCTAACGAGCTCCACCTTATATATAAAGATGGCACTCGTCTCACTTTGCGACCAGAAGCCGTAGCTGGGCTTGCGTATCAGGCAGCGGAATTTGGTCGTTTGCTATACAGCGGTGCTGTTGAATCAGACTTAATCACGCACACAGATTCCATTGCAATAATGGAACTAATGGATCAAATGCGTGCGCAAGTCGGCGTCAAATACCCAGGTGATTAGTTTCTCGCTAAATCCAGATTGAAAACATTTGGCTCATTCCAATATAGATTGGAATTCCAAGTGTCAGATTGAATGGGAATGTAATTCCGAGACTGCTCACTAGAGAAAGAGAAGCACTTGCTTTGGGAAGTGCGATATTCACTGCAGCCGGAGCAGCAATATATGAAGCGCTTGAACATAGGACTGCCAAAGCGGAGCTTCCACCCACACTAAACCCAAACAAGGTGCCGCTTAATGCTCCAATGGCTCCTGCAAGAAGTGGAAAGGCAATTGCAAATACTGCCAATTTGGCTCCGACTATTCGCAAGTCGGAAATTCGCGAGATTGCCAAGTAACCCAAGTTCAACAAGAACAAAGCCAAGATACCTGGCTGTAAGTCAACGAACAGTGGAGCTACTTTTGCAATTCCAGTTTCACCAGAGACTAGTCCGATTAGCAAACCACCAAGCATCAACAAAACTGTTTTACCTAATAAAACCTCACGAAGCAGTTCCCGGTTTTGAAATGCTTGCTTCGCACCACTTGCCAACAAAATACCAATCAGGATTCCAGGAATTTCCATTATTACTAGTAGGGCGTTTGTGTAACTTTCATAACTTATCCCCGCTGAATCTAAGAAGACAAGTGCACTTGTGAAAGTAACAAGGGATGTTGATCCATAGTGAGCCGCAATCGCACCACGATCAGTATTATTTAATTTTGGTAGAAACTTAAGAAATGAAAAGGCAAGTAAAGGAATCAAACATCCAAGTGCCAGAGTTAGTAGGCCTGGTTTGAATATTGACGATATCTCAGATCTGCTGAGCGCCAGACCACCCTTGAGTCCGATTCCCAATAACAATGTCATTGAGATTACTTGATAGGCCTGTTCGGGGATTCGTAAATCTGCTTTAAGTTTGAAGGCGATACCGCCTAGGACGAATGCCAATACCGAAACGCTTGTCAGATTTGAGAGCAATGTTGTATCTATAACCACAGGGGGAAATTATCTAAGCAAATTTGGACAAAAGCATCTTGGATATGAACCAGCAAGTAACAGGTCTTTGTGTGACACTACATGCGTGACTCAAGAGCAAAAATACGATGTAGTTAAGCAACTCTCGAACTCCGGTGTTGAGATTCGCCGCTACCACGAGTGCGCGTTAGCGGACGTGGTGGTAAACGCTGATTACCAAAATGCTGGCAGCATGGGTTTTCGCCCACTAGTTACCTATATTTCTCGGAACAATATTGCGATGACAGCTCCAGTTATTCAAGAGCCAAAAGAAACTTCCTGGATAGTTTCGTTTGTGATGCCAGAGGGAATGAAAATTGAAAACATGCCAGTCCCAGCCGACTCTAAAGTGAATTTACGAACCGTATCTGAGCACTTAGCTGCTGCGCTAACTTTCTCTGGTGTCACATCAGAGAGTAAAGTTAAAAAAATGGAAGCTCAACTTAGATCCGCTTTAAAAGACGCAAATATAGAAAGCAAAGGCGCGATCCGGATTGCACGTTTTGATCCACCTTGGAAACCAAGTTTCATGCGCAAAAATGAAGTGATTTTGGAAATCGTTAGTGCTTAATCGGTAAATCGAATTCAACAAAGAGTTCGTGAACCGGCTTTCGGTCTATAGCTGCAAACCCATAATAGGCAAGCGGCTGCGCCTTAGATTCAATATGCCACATACCTAAATCCGCTTGGTTGAAATTCCCATGTATTTGAATTTTCGATCATTAACCAGACAGATATATCTGAGAGTCTCTTCTTCAATTAGGACTGTGGTAAAAACTTGAAGTATTCGGTCGAGTTCATCTTCTTGCCTCAGAGTTCCTATTTGCACAAGCCAAAACTAGCGTTTAAGTAGTGGTTATTAACGCGGTAAATCATGGTTTTTCAACTAACCTTGACACTAAACAAAGGAGAAACAATGGCATCTTCCACTCTAATCACAATTCCAACCGAAAGACTCTCCGGCCTGCGTCGTTACAACCTAATCGCCGGCGTTTTTCATTTAATTCAGGCAATTGCCATTATTGCGCTGTCGAACGACTTTGCACTTCCAGTATCAGTGAGTTACTTGCTAGACGCACCAGTTCCAGGTGCTAGCTTCGAAAACGTTGAGCTGTTTAATTTTCCGATAGCTATTGGCGTGGCAATTTTCTCTCTATTAAGCGCCTTTGCTCACTTTTGGATTGTTGGTCCAGGTTTTGGCCGATATTCAAATAATCTTGCAAACAAGCGAAATATTGCCCGCTGGGTTGAATATGCAATCTCTTCGACCCTCATGATCATTTTGATTTCACTGATCAATGCAGTTTGGAACATAGTTGCCTTGATTGCAATTGCTGGTGCAAATGTTTCCATGATCCTTTTTGGATGGCTTCAAGAGAAATATGAAGAACCTGGCAAAGGAAAAGGTGGGTTGCTTCCATTCTGGTTTGGTTGCATTGCCGGAATTGTTCCTTGGATTGCAATGTTCTTATTGCTCTTCTCACCAGGCAGCAGCTCTGAAGCTCCAGGTTTCGTATACGGAATTGTCTTCACATTATTTATGTTCTTTAATTCCTTCGCGTTAGTTCAGTGGTTGCAATACAAAGAGGTGGGGCGTTGGAAGGACTACTTGGTTGGTGAGCGCACATACATCACACTGTCCTTCGTTGCTAAATCAGCACTCGCATGGCAAATCTTTGCGGGAGTCCTCGCAACAAGTTCTTTGTAGGAAGCTTTATGGCTCGGGAAGCAAAAGTTAAGAATGGATTTGCACCAAGAATCTGCGTGGTGTGCGGGCTACCTTTTGAATGGCGTAAGAAGTGGGAACGGGATTGGGCAACGGTTAAATACTGCTCCGACCGGTGCAAGAAGAACAAATGACTTTCTCACGAATCTTATATGTGCCGTTTGATCACCTAAATGAGAACTTCGGTTCGCTGAAGAATGCGAATCCAAAAACCGATGTGATTGCATTAATCGAAAGTCAACGGATGTTGACTGGCCGGCCGTGGCACAAAGAACGCTTGTTCTTTCTAGTCTCAAGCACCCGGCACTTTGCAGAAGGCTTGAAATCTAAAGGCTTCACCGTCAGATATCTCAAAGCTGCCACCACCATTGATGGACTAAAAGCAGTGCGAGCTGAGTTTGGTGAATTACCTGTTGAATGCGCAGAACCATCATCCTTTAGACAGTTCAACGACTTAAGTGCTTTTGGGGTTCAGTTCGTTGAAAATGATTTCTTTCTAACCTCACGCTCCTTGTTCACAAGTTGGGCTGAAAAACAAAAGTCTTACTTGATGGAGAATTTCTACCGCGGCCAACGTCAGCGGTTGAACATTTTGATGAAGGATGGCAAACCAGTCGGCGAGCGGTGGAATTACGATGCCGAAAATCGTTTACCACCACCAAAGAACTATGAATGGCCTGAATATCTTGAACATGATCGAGATGACATTGATTTAGAAGTAGCAAAGGAACTTGGACATATTCCAACTAAAACCTGGGCGACAACTCGTGAAGGTGCTTTGCGGCAACTAGAAAACTTCATCAAGAATCACTTAAACGGTTTTGGTCCTTATGAAGATGCGATTGCAAAAGACAACTGGGCTTTGCACCATTCACTTCTAAGTCCATATCTAAACAACGGACTTCTGCATGCCAGCGAAGTTGTTGAGCGAGTTGTAAAAGCATTTGATCAAGGAAAAGCTCCAATCGAATCTGTGGAAGCATTCGTCCGGCAAGTAATCGGTTGGCGCGAATACATAAACGGAATGTATTGGTTTTTGGGTGAGGAATATCGAAACCAGAATCATTTAGGGGCAAACCGAAATTTATTGCCACTGTTTTCTGATTCAACCAAGACTGAAATGAATTGTGTGAAGTCAGTTGTAGCAGATGTTGAAGTGCGAGCCTGGGCGCATCACATCCCACGTTTAATGGTGTTGAGTAATCTCGCACTAATTACTGGCGTTAACCCTCAGGAATTTCTAGATTGGATGCGCGAACAATTCATTGATGCGGCTGATTGGGTAATGGTGCCAAACATCATTGGAATGGGTGTTCATGCTGATGGCGGAAAGATGATGACTAAACCATATGCAGCTGGTGGTGCGTATCTGAACCGAATGACTCAGTCCTGCAAAGGATGCAAATACGATCCAAAACTTCGGGTTGGTGAAAACGCCTGCCCGTTCACAACTCTTTACTGGGATTTCCTCGACCGGCATAAGGATGTGTTTGTGAAGAATCACCGAATGAGTCAGCAAGTAAATGGCTTGAAAAGGTTGAGCGATTTGCCCGAATTGAAGGTTCGCGCCCAGGAAGTGCTTGAGGGTCTGAGCGCAGGGACAGTCTGATTAGTAAGAAATTCATCAAATATGGCTATTTTCGAGTTGCCTATCTTGGTGATTGCCTATTGGCTTTGCCCATGAAATTAAACCCACTTTGGGCAAAACGAGGCTTGCGGGCCTCAGTTGTTGTCAGCCTTGTTCTTGCAGGTGCAGCTTTCGTTTCTCCTGCTCAGGCAGATGAAGTTGAAACTTGTGACGACCAAGTGGCAACTATTGTTTCTTCTGACCAAGTGATCTATGGAACTTCAGGTGTTGACGTAATTATTGTCCAAGGTGAAGGTCGCCATAGAGTTTTGGCTTACCAAGGTGCGGACGTAATTTGTGGTTCTGATTCAAAAGACAGAATTAATGGTGGCGCAGGTCCTGACACTATTTTTGGTGAAGGTGCAAACGATTATCTAATTGGTGGCACTGGCCGCGACACGATTATGGCTGGCCCAGGCGATGATCAGGTTAATGGTGGTCCGGCTCGCGATGCAATCAACGGTCAAGAAGGTGCAGACACTATTGATTCAGGTGTTGGTCTCAACTACTGCGCAGGTGATTTGCTTGATGTCGTCACCGGCGAATGTGTAATTGATGAAACTGCACCAACTATCTATGACATAAGTTTTCCAGCAACTGTAGAAGCTGGCTCAACAGCCATTTTTAACTGGAAATCAGATGATTCTTTAGGAATTTCTTACACCGGTGCCTATATCGGAAGCGTATATGGCTGGGTTGGTGATTGGTGCGATGGCTTTACTAGCCAAGGCGTACTGATTGAAGGCGATTCACGTTCAGGAACTTATCAAGTTGAATGTGCAATTCCATCTACTGCAGTTAATGGAACCTACACACTTTTCCTTCTGGCAAATGATTTGGTTGGCAACACTACCTGGGGACCTTCTAACAATGAGTTTGAAGTGGTTTCTGGCATAGCTGACAATGCATACCCAAACTTGGTTTCTCTAACTAGCCCGGACACTGTTAGTGCTGGCGAACTGATCACTTTAGATTTTGAATTAACGGATGAAAGCGGAGTTTCTTCTGCTTATGCCTACATTGCACGTAG
>JAPLBX010000021.1:0-7340 GCA_026392535.1 Actinomycetota bacterium | reverse complement strand
GATATCACAACCGGATTGCTTTGGGCTGAAGCAATTGACTGGTACAAAGCTCCAATCTCTGGGGATAGATTCAATGGCGTTTGGCAGTTGACCTATCGGATGATGGACTATGCACCAGCTGGTACTTACAGAATCTGGTACGGATTTAGTGATATCTACGGAAACCGCACTTTCAATACCCAAGGGCCAACATTTGAGTACCTCGGGTAGTTGAATCTTCAAATTTCTTAATCTTGCAACGATTTAGGGCTCTAAGCCAATATTGCAACGATTTGAGGGGTAATTTTGAGAAATTACTCTCATTTATGCGTGAAAAGATAGCACTTGCACAATTTTGCAGACAAAATTGCCCTGTTCGCGACGTCGCGAACCGTACTTCCAGTGAGTGGCTGTACGTCTAGAAGGAGTGTTCATGAACCACCTTTCACAGTTGCTGTCTGACAATCAGTTCAGCATTGTTTACAACATGCTTTCACTAGGTTTGGCAAGCATGCTTTTCACCTCACTGTTCCTGTTCGTATCACGTGATCGAGTTCTACCTCGTTACCGTATGGCAGTCACAGTTTCAGCAACCGTAACCGCAATTGCTGCTTACCACTACTTCCGTATGTTTGATTCTTTCAATCACGCATTCTCAGGTATGGAAAACAACCCATACGCATACAACGTTGGGTACCGTTACGTTGACTGGCTACTAACTGTTCCATTGTTGCTAGTTGAAACTGTTGCAGTTCTTGCAATTGGCCGCCTACTTCAGAAGAAGCTTCTGAACACATTGGTACCAGCAGCTGCAGCAATGATTCTCTTGGGTTACCCAGGCGATGCAAGATTGGATCTATTTGGAATCAGTGCACCAGTATGGGGCGCTCTTTCAACAATTCCATTCCTATACATTCTTTACATCCTATTTGGTGAACTAACAAAGAGCTTGGAACGTCAATCAGAACAAGTTCGCGCAACTGTTAAGAATCTTCGGATCTTGCTTATTGCAACTTGGGGCGTTTACCCAATCACATTCATCATGGCGATGAATGCAGAAGGTTGGGATGTCCGCAGAAGACAGCAAAGAATTCGCTGAATCTGAATACCGCGACTAAATAAACACTAGAAAATGGAGCAGCCTAAAAGCTGCTCCATTTTCGTTTATAGAGAAATAAATTATCAATTAGGGCACACTTGCATCATGGTTAAAAAAGCTCTCGTCACAGGTGCCACCGGGTATGTCGGTGGTCGATTAGTCACGCAATTACTAGCTGAAGGTTTCGATGTCCGCGTAATGGCTCGACATCCAGAAAAGATGCGAGATTACCCTTGGATTTCACAGGTTGAAGTAGTTCAAGGCGACGCCGAGGATGCTTCTTCTATCCACAAAGTTCTAAGTGGTGTTGAAATCGCCTATTACATGTTGCATTCACTTTCTGAACATGATGGATACGAAATTATTGAAACTCGCATGGCAACGAATTTTGGCAAGGTGGCTAAAGAGTCCGGAGTGAAACGGATTGTCTATCTTGGCGGAATATCTCCGGTAAATTCAAAATTAAGTATTCACCTTGAGTCTCGTCGGAACACAGGCGAGATCTTGCGAAACTCTGGGGTTCCAACTACCGAACTTCGAGCAGCGATAATCCTTGGATCAGGCAGTGCTAGTTTCGAAATGCTTCGCTATTTAACTGAACGTCTGCCATTCATGATCACACCTAAATGGTTAAACAATCGAGTTCAGCCAATAGCAATTCGCGACGTATTGCATTACTTGGTTAAAGCTGGCCAAGAGACAACAGATCAAAGCCATATTGGTGACATCGGTGGACCAGATGTGATGTATTACAAAGAAATGATGCAGCGCTATGCAAAAGTCGCGGGACTTCGACCTCGCACAATCGTCACGGTTCCAGTATTAACCCCACGGCTTTCCTCGCACTGGGTTTCTCTCGTAACACCAGTGCCTCGCCGATTAGCACTTCCACTCGTTGACTCACTTGTGAACGAAGTTGTGGTGAGTGAAGAACTTGATGTTAGAAAATTCCTACCAGAACCAGAAAATGGTTTACTAGATTTCAACACAGCAGTTGAATATGCACTCAACAAGGTGCGAAACCAGGATGTTCAAACCAGGTGGTCTTCCGCATCTGTTCCAGGTGCACCGAGTGAGCCACTACCAACCGACCCTGATTGGTCCGGTGGAAGTTTGTATGTTGATTTGCGCGAACAAGAAACAACTGAAACCCCAGAAAACCTATGGAAAGTCATTGAAGGCATTGGTGGCAAGAACGGCTACTACTCATTGCCCTTCTTGTGGGAGATCCGTGGCTTATTCGACCGCTTAATTGGCGGGGTGGGCCTTCGTCGAGGACGGCGAGACCCTGAACACCTTTATGTTGGCGAGACAGTGGATTTTTGGCGGGTTGAGCGGTGTGATCGCGGACAGCTACTTCGACTTCGTGCTGAAATGAAACTTCCTGGGCTAGCCTGGCTTGAATTAATAGTTGATCACACCGAAAACGGAAAAACCTTATTCCGCCAACGTGCAACATACCGTCCGTCCGGATTGTTTGGCCATATCTACTGGTGGGCAGTCGCACCATTCCATGTGTTTGTCTTCGGATTTATGGTGAAAAGGATTCCAGCAAAGGCTGAGAAGCTCTAATTACTTTCTATTTCTTTTTGATGAACCGACAAGATACATAGCCAAGCCAACTATTGCGACAATAAATCCCAATGGAATCGTCAACATCATCAACCAAAGGGCTGAGCCACCACTATTTGAATCGCCTTCGCTCCACATGTTTGCACCAGGTGCTGTTGAGAAGAATGCAAGAATCAATGGGAAGAAAACGATAAGTACTCCGCATCCCATGGTGTATGCACCAGCTTTTGAAGAGCCTGAGCCACTGCTTGGTGTGTGGCTGGTCATTGGATCTTCAAACTTTGGTAGTTCAGGAATTTCGTCTGACATACATCCCCTAAAAAGAGTTTTTCAAGTGTAAAGCTTAAGGATAAAGTCCTCGTAAACGGTGAGCTTCAGCCACCCGATCCACGCCAATCATTAAGGCTGCGTCACGCCAGGTGACTTTCTTTTCGGCGGACATGGTTTCAACGTCATTTATGGCGCGAGTCATGATGCTGGAAAGGTTTTCTTTCACTTCATCTGCTGACCAGAAGTAGTTCTGGTTGTCTTGCACCCATTCGAAGTAAGAGACCACAACACCACCGGCATTTGCCAAGATGTCTGGCACGACGAGGATTCCCATGTCGTTGAGGACTCTGTCACCACCAGAAGTTGTTGGGGCGTTAGCACCTTCAACCACAATCTTGGCTTTTATTTTTGTTGCGTTCTCATCGGTGATTGCATCGGCAAGTGCGGCAGGGATTAAAACATCAACATCGAATTCGAGTAGTTCGTCGTTTGTTATTCGTTCTGTTCCTGGTGCATCTAGAGTGCCATTAGCTTTGTAGTGATTCCAAAGATCTGCCACGCTATTGAAGCCAGTGACACCACCTTGAACGTCACTGATTGCAACAATTTTCAGACCGAAGTTTTCTAATGCAATAGCGGTCCAATAACCGACTTTGCCGAATCCTTGAATTGCTACTCGAGCATTTTTTGGATCAATACCGCGTGATTTGAGTGCAGCCATAGTTGCAATTGCAACGCCGTCACCAGTTGCAGATGTGCGACCGAGTGATCCACCTAAAACAATTGGTTTGCCGGTGACAACACCAGGGACTGAGAATCCTGCGTTCACAGAATACGTGTCCATCATCCATGCCATGTTGCGTTCGTCAGTTCCCATGTCTGGAGCTGGAATATCTTTTTCAGGTCCGATGATTGGCAAAATTTCTGATGTGTAACGACGGGTGAGTCGTTCGTTTTCAGATAAAGAAAGAGTGTGTGGATCTACTGCAATGCCACCTTTGGCACCACCGTATGGAAGATTTGCAAGTGCACACTTCCACGTCATCAACATTGCAAGTGCAACTGTTTCTTCTAGGTCAATTGTTGGGTGATAACGAACTCCACCTTTTGAAGGACCACGTGTGGTTGAGTATTGAACTCGGAAACCTTTATAGATTTCAACGTTCCCGTTGTCTTTGCGAAGTGGAACCGCAACTTGAAGAATGCGGCGGGGAGTGGAAAGGGTAAGCCACTCATTTTCAGATAGTTTTAATAAATCAACCGTGCGTCTTAACTGGGCACGAGCAGTATCTAGTGCTGACTCCGTTGTCATAACTTGAGCGTACGCCTAGGCGGATAGCCGAGCAAGTTATATGTGCGATTTTTGAAGTTCTTGTCTGTTTTATGACTGCTTCTTGTTTTTGTCTGCTGTAGTGACCATCGCGGTGCCAAGCACAAATGCGAGAGCTGGGGAGTATGGGTATAGCCAATCCGCCATATTTAGGTTCAACTGCTCATAAACGTTGATTCGAAAGATCCAGTGGCATGCCAAATCAATAAACCCAAAGACGATTACTCCGATACCTGCAGTGCGCATCTAGTTCCTTTCAAGAGTGGCTAGTGCGAACAATGCCATTTAGCCTGGATTTTCTGTGGACAAAATGGGTGAATTCCACATTATGAACCCGATTTATACGCATAAATGTCCGATTTGATGCTAATTACTTGAAAATCGGACTAGCCAAATTGCCTTACCCACCTCTACCTTCTGCCAAATGTTGAGTCGTAAAACCGGGGTAACCATTGTGGCCTTTATGGTCACAATGGCATTAACCCTGTTCGGCTCATCTTCGGTTTCAGCACATAATGGTGTCATTTGCCGCTCATTAAATTGGACGTGTGATGGAGATCTTGGGTATAACCCCAATCGCGCATATTGGAGTCAATACACCGGACATAACTGCACTAACTATGTCGCTTTCCGCATGATTCGTGATGGCGCATCAAAGAATTTTGGTCCATTTAACGGCAATGCAACTGTTTGGGATGACTATTTTAAGGAACGCGGCTTTAAGGTGAACCAAAAACCAAAAGTTGGTGCCATTGCACAATGGAACAGTTGGGAATTTGGTTCAGGCGGTGGACACGTTGCTTACGTGGACAAAGTTGGTGAAGACTGGATCATTATTGACGAAGATGCTTGGGGCGGGGCGAACTATCGCCGAAAAATATATATGCACGACTCAAACTGGCCAGGCCGTTTTATCCATATGGAAAAGAAGTAGCGCTAGTCCGCAACTACTTGTTCAAGAAAAATAACGAAATCATCATCTGCTTGCTCTACTTTAACTACTAATTCTTCAGTACCTAAAGCTTCTATCTCTTTTAATGAGGCGCGCTTTGCTGTTGCACCTGAAACCTTAATCACCAAAACACTTGATTCCGAATTTGCTAGAACCTGAATAGTTGTTTTGCTATCGCGAGCTGACTGAATAATGCGTTTGAGTTCGTCTAGTAGGCGTTCATCGATTTCGATTAGACGACCTTGATCGCGCACTGTCAAAACTTTAATGTTTACTTGCTGAGCAACTGCGTGTCGAACTATCTCTAGTGCTGCCTTCGAAAACCCACCTGAAGTCTTTGGATCTACTTGGATAATTGCTCGTATTAAGCTGTCTAGGCGCAACAAAGCATTCTTATTAGCAGTTGAGACTTTTTCTTCTTTGGAAACTTCTTGCAAAGTCTGAGTAGCTTTTATTATTGCACTATCGAGTTCCTTGGCTAAATCCGAAACTGCGGTTGCAGCAGCTCTTTCACGAATCTCAGTCTGGCTCAAGTCTTCCGACTCTCTAAGCCGTGCCTGTCCTCGAGTCACACCGTATAAAGCGGCAGCAGCAAATGATGGCAAAGCGTAAGCGGTATTTAAAGAGGAAATTGCTGTGCGAGAAGTTTCGGGATCTATTTGCATGCGAAACGCAATCGTTCCAAATAACCAGGGCAACCCTGCTGCCCACCACTTTACTGAATCCACCCAAGTTAATATTGAAACTAAAGCAAATCCTGCGGTTAGGCTATTAATTGCGAGGATGTCGATTATATTAGTATCTCCTACCGCAAAGAATGTGGTTATGCCTTGCATAAATGCAAGTCCACAACTCATAAGAACGTAGAACCTATTAAGAGGCAACTTCTTCCAGTTTACATACGCTGCGAAGGCCGTGAGTAAAAGAGTAGTTAATCCTGCAATTTTTTCCACGGAATTCGTTTGTAACATTAAAGATATTGGAAACAAAAACCCGCCGACGGCGTTGCTAGCATTGATGGTAGAGACTGCAGTTCTAATTACATCGGTTGCACCGAGATTACGGCTGGTTTGTTGCCGCATCATTAATGCGATTGATATTTCCACACCGTTGATTCGGCGGAACAATTTGCCATTGATTTCATCAAGCGTCTCTTTGATGACGATTCCTTCGCCAATCCCTGAATTGTGAGCGCTAGTGGAGTCTTTACCGTTGTGGAACAGCTCAATTCGCAAGATTCCATAAATCAATGTTGCTTTTGGAGTTATATTTGTAGCGCCTGTATGTCGTTGGAAATTTCTACACACCTCAATGATCACAGAACGTAAGGCGGAATAAACGTTTGGCGGGACTTCATTTCCCGCGCCAGAGATATTTAAGTCAATTTGTATTTGCACTTGTTCTTGAACTTCAGCCATGAGATCAGAAAAAATTGGTTCAGTGCTGTGGGGTTGAGCAATTGTCTCGCGCCGCGAATTTATTTGTTTCCTTAATTCTTTGAAATCTAAATCTTTGGAATCTACTACTGATCTAATGTCATTTAGTACTGTCTCATGGGTGTGGATCAGAAGTTCTCGCCAAGTCCGAGTCCGTTCCTGAAGGGCAATAGCTGACTCACGACTTTCAGAAAGTCGTTGATTCAGAATATCGCGAGTCTTTACAAATTCAAGTTGCTTGTACCAAGAATGGTAGAACCAAAATGCTACGACGAGCAATTGAACAACTGAAAATGTTCGTATTGGCACTTCATTTACAAAAAACTTAGTTGGAATGCCAACCTTTATAATCATTACCGTCAGATGAATGACATTAACTACAACCAAAGTTGGTATCCACTTTTTTGGCAGAGTTGAAATTCCTAGAATCACTGATAAGAAAATGCCAGGCGCACTGGTTGCGATAATGTCAATTGTGGGACCAAAGAAAGTCATTGTATTACTAGTTACAAAGAAAGAACTTAGAGCGAGAGCTGGCGAAATATTACGATGTCGAAGCATTGTAGATGCTAGAAGTAGAACGTAAGAAACAAGTACTAAGCAAAAATGGATTGTAGTGCGATTAGGAAGATAGTATAAAAATATTAAATTGCATGGAATCACATATAGGCCAGCAATGACTAAAGTTGTAAGACGTGCAGT
>JAPLBX010000072.1 GCA_026392535.1 Actinomycetota bacterium | reverse complement strand
GAAGCATTCATCGCAGCACTTTCTACTGGTGAAACTCCAGACAAAGCTGTAAAAGAGAAATAGAAATGTCTGTCCTCTTGCGAATCTTGGCAGTGGACTCTTTAGTGCCAAAAGACCAAAATGAGAAATGGCTTGCTCTTGGCACAGTCATTGACACTTTCGGAAATGGCTTGTTTTACACAGTAAGCGCTTTGTACTTCACACGCATCATTGGACTTTCTGCTCAGGAAGTTGGCGTTGGTTTAGCCATAGCGGCATTTGGTGGAATAAGTGCTTCGCTAATTTTTGGCAGGCTTGCTGACATCTGGGGTCCACGCGGACTAGCAGTGTATGTAACTTTTATTTGCGCAATAGTGGACTTCGCTTATTTGTATGCAAACACATTTCTAAGTTTCGTTTTAATCGCAACCTTGATTTCATTTTTGGATCGTGGCGGCGCAGCCGGTCGCACCGTGATAATCAGTCGAATTGGTGGACCAGACGGCAGAGTAAGAATTCGAGCTTATTTGCGGGCGGTTACAAACGTCGGAATTGGCCTGGGTTCATTCGTTGCAGGTTTCGCACTTGTAGTCGACGAAGCTTGGGCATATCAGGCAATCATCATTGTTAATGCATTAACCACGTTCGCAAAAACGTACGCAAACTGGAAGATGCCAAATTTCCCGCCATTAGCTGGCGCAAAACATGAGAAAGCCACGCGAGCACTTCGAGATAAAGCGTTTGTTTCTTTGACATTAGCAAATGCGGCTTTGGCAACTCACTATCACATGCTTGATTTGGCAGTACCGCTTTGGGTTGCATCTCATACAACTGCGCCAACTTGGGTAGTGGCTGCTGCTTTCTTGCTAAACACAATTGCATGCATACTTTTCCAAGTACGAATGGCAAAGGGAACTGAAGATCCAGTAGCTGCGGGATTCGCTACCCGTCAAGGTAGTTATTGGTTAGCACTTTCCACCGTTGTTTATGCCGCCGCTACTTATCCCTCATCTCCAATGATTGCAACTATTGTGATTCTTGCTGGTTCTACAATTCACGTAACCGGTGAACTTCGTCAAGCTGCTGGGTCGTTTGGAATTGGCTATGGAATTCCACCAGAACATTTGCAAGGGCAGTATCAGGGAGTTTGGAGTTTGAGTCTTAGCGCAAGCCATTTCATCTCTCCAATTGCCTTAACTTTTCTATGCCTTGGACTTGGCGTTGTTGGCTGGGTAATCCTCGGTGCAATCTTCTTGTTAATGGGAGCTATCACCCCTCCTTTAGTGAAAGCTGCTTTAAAGGTGCAACATGGCTAGCGGACAACTCAGCGGAGAAGTAGCGCCACTTGATGGCCTGCTACCAGCAGATCGATTGGAAAACCTCCACGATAAGCCGCTTAGTTTTTATCTGCATGTTCCTTACTGCGCAAGTCGGTGTGGTTATTGTGATTTCAACACTTACACATTCAACGAACTTGGTGAAAACCATTCTTTGAAGTGGCTTGATGGCGTGAAGCAGGAAATAGCACTCGCAAAAAAAGTGCTTACAACAGGTGGACCTAAAAATGGTGGAATAGGTGTTACTCCAAAAATCTCAACCATCTTTGTTGGGGGCGGAACTCCAACACTGTTAGAAGCTGAAGATTTGGTTCAAGCAATTGCCGAGTTAAAGGCAGCTTTTGGTTTTGAACCCAATATTGAGATTACAACAGAAGCAAATCCTGATTCAGTTGATCTTGAAAAACTGCAAGCACTTCGTGCTGGAGGTTTTAATCGGATTTCATTTGGTATGCAAAGTGCAGTCCCTTCGGTTTTGAAAGTTCTAGAAAGAACACATAATCCAGAAAATGTTTCCAAAGCGGTGTCGATGGCTCGGACTGCTGGATTTGAACAAATCAATTTGGATTTGATTTATGGAACTCCAGGTGAATCAGTTGAAGATTTGCAGACCTCAATCAATGCTGTTCTGGCTTTGGATGTTGACCATGTTTCGGCTTATGCACTAATTGTCGAAGAAGGAACTCGCTTAGCTCGATCGATTTCAAAAAATGAGATTCCACACCCTGACGATGATGACATGGCAGATAAGTATTTATTGCTAGATAAAGCTTTCAGTGAGAATGGTTTCAATTGGTACGAAGTTTCGAATTGGGCAAAACCCAATAGCGACTGCCAACACAATATTCATTATTGGAAGAGTAGTAATTGGTGGGGAATCGGACCAGGAGCACACTCGCATGTGAATGGTGTTCGCTGGTGGAATGAAAAGTTACCAAGGATTTGGTCGCAGCGATTAGCAGATGGTCAAAGTCCAGCGAACGCTCGAGAGGTTCTAGATTCAAAAACGCAAGGAGTTGAAGACATCATGTTACGGATGCGCCTGGCTGAAGGTATTGCGGTGTCGAAACTCGATAACAAAATTGTCGAGCAGCTAGTTGAAGATGGATTAGCACAAATTCAAAATGAAAATCTGGTACTTAATTTGACCGGTCGACTTCTAGCTGATCGAGTTATTGATTCTCTAACCGATTAATCAACTAAAAAAGGCAGAAACAACAGACCTGTTCCAAACACTAAAAGGATCACAATTACGATCGCAAGTGCTATACCAATCCAGCTTGTGATCACGGCGATCTTCACAAAGGTTTCTTCATTGATAGTTAATGGTTGTTGCTTTGCAATGTTTGCAAAAACTAGGCCAAGGATTGAGCCGATAATTGGCAGAACTCCAACTAGGCCGAGAATGCCACAGACCATTGCGGCGATAGGCATAGCCGAAGTGTTTTGTTGATTTGGGTTTGGCACAAAGTTTGGTGCGGGTGGTGGGGCAGGGATTTCACTCATATTTTCCTCCGTGGGCTCAACAATGAGCCCAATCCTAGGCTCAGCGACGCCAAGACAGTCCTCGCGATCTCCCTTTAGAATTAGCACTCTCAAACTACGAGTGCCAAAGGATGGTCCATATGGAACGCAAGCTTTCTGTCTTGCGCGCAATTGTGGACGAATTTGTACGTTAGGGTGAACCGGTTGGCTCAAAAGCTATTGCGTCGAAACATGTGCTGGGGGTCTCGTCAGCAACGATTCGAAACGACATGGCCGCTCTGGAAGATGAGGGTTACATAACCGCCCCACACACCAGTGCAGGTCGCATTCCAACTGACAAGGGATACCGACTATTTGTCGATCAACTTTCATCAGTCAAGCCAATGTCGATTGCCGAGCGAAGCGCAATTGAGACTTTCTTAAATCAAGCTGTCGACTTCGACGACATAATGGTTCGCACAACCAAACTACTTGCGCAGTTAACGCAACAAGTCGCCGTTGTGCAGTATCCAAGTTTGCAATTGACCACTGTTCGTCACGTTGAATTAGTTGGACTTCCAAATCGTAAAGTTATGGTGGTTGTCATTTCAAACACCGGTCGAGTGGAACAACGGATTACCGAAGTAGCCAATGAAATTGGTGAAGTTACTTTGGATGAATTGCGACATAAGTTGAACTCTGCAATCGCAGGTGTGTTGTTTGTTGATGTGCCAAAGAGACTTGGCGACTTGGCTGGAACTTTGCCAAGTGAAATGCGCGCGAATGCAGTATCAATTGTGGCTTGCCTATTAGAAACACTGATTGAAAGGCCAGAAGAGAAAATTGTGGTCAGCGGAACTTCAAACATAGCTAAACTTGGTCAAGAACAAATCCGCACACTTGCTCCGTTACTCGAAGCTCTGGAAGAAAACGTGGTTTTACTGAAACTACTTGGCGAAGTAGATTCTGAAGACCTAACGGTTCGAATCGGGCATGAGAACTCCTTGGCCCAACTAGTTGGCGCAGCTGTAGTTTCGGCAAAATACGGAAACCAATCTCACGCAGTGGCTCGACTGGGAGTGGTTGGTTCAACCCACATGAATTATGAAAACAACATTGCAGCTGTTGCTGCGGTTGCGAGCTACGTCGGTCGTATTGTGACGGAAGGTTAAACGTGGCAAACGACTATTACGCAACACTTGGTGTGACAAAAAGTGCATCCCCAGACGACATCAAAAAGGCATACCGGAAGTTGGCTCGCGAACTTCATCCTGATGTGAATCCAGATCCGGAGATGCAAGAAAAATTTAAAGATGTCACAACTGCATACGAAGTCTTGTCTGATCCGGAAAAACGCCGCATGTTTGACATGGGTGGTGACCCAATGGGTAATGGCGGTGGTGGGTTTGGATTTGGTGCTGAGGGATTTGATTTCGGCGACGTTTTCAACACATTCTTTGGCGGCGGCGGTGGCCAACGTGGACCAATTCCAAGAATTCGTCGTGGTCAAGACGCATTGATTCGCATCGAAGTGGATCTTGAAGAAACTATGCATGGGGTGAATCGGGAAATCACAATCGATACGGCAATTGTTTGCCCGCTATGCACAGGTAAGGGCACAGCAAAAGATTCAGATGTTTCCACTTGTCAGGTTTGTAAGGGTAGAGGTGAAACTCAAACCGTCACAAAGTCTTTCTTGGGTCAAGTGATGACTTCGCGTCGATGCAATTCTTGTGGCGGGTTTGGAACTGTGATTGCCCATCCTTGCCATGAATGTGGTTCAGAAGGACGCGTTCGCACTCGAGAAACAATTAGTTTTGATATTCCACCAGGTGTAGAAACTGGCAACCGAATTCAACTAAACGGTCGGGGAGAAGTTGGCTTTGGTGGCGGACCTGCCGGCGACCTCTATATTGAAATTCTTGAAAAGCAACATCCAATTTTTCATCGACGTGGCCACAACCTTCATTGCAGTATGGCAGTGCCAATGACTGCAGCCGCTCTGGGTGCAACATTAAAACTGCAAACCATTGAAGGTTTAGTTGACATAGTGATAGAACCTGGAACGCAGTCGGGTGCGGTAATTAAACGTAAAAATGAAGGTGTGCCACATCTGCGATCAAATGCGCGTGGCGATTTGAATATTCACATAACTGTGCAAACGCCAATTAAAGTGGATAAGAAACAACAGGAATTACTTGAGCAGCTTGCCAAACTGCGCAATGAAGAGAATCCCTCTGGTGAAGTGATTGAAGAAGCATCAGGATTCTTTAGCCGCATTAAAGACGCATTTGGTGGTCGATAAAAATGGGTGCATCACTTTTTCATGTAAGTACTGAACGACTAGTTTCCACAATGGCCGGCGAATTTGTAACCCTAGAGGGTGAAGAAGGGCGTCACGCAGTTTCTGTTCAGCATCTTCAAGTTGGTGATGCAGTTTTGCTAGCGGATGGTGAAGGGCGTTTGGCGCATGGAAATGTTTACGAAGTCCCATCAAATGAATCTGTAGTGATTGAGATTGTTGCCATCACGGTTGCTCCACCACCACAGCCACGAGTCATAGTTGTGCAAGCAATCACAAAAGGTGACCGAGGTGAACTTGCGGTTGAAATGTTGACCGAAGTTGGCGTTGACATGATTGTTCCGTGGGCCGCAAATCGATGTGCTGCTCAATGGAAGGGCGACAAAGAAACCAAAGGCGTGGAGAAATGGCGAATTGCAGCTCGTGAAGCAGCCAAGCAATCTCGTCGGCCTCGCACACCTCAAGTAACAAGTCTGGCTCAAACTAAAGATGTAATCCGTTTGATAACTGAGACCGCACACGCCTGGGTTTTGCATGAAGATGGGGATGTTCGGTTATCTGGTATCTCAGTGCCAATGAATGGTGACTTGTTGTTAGTAGTTGGACCTGAAGATGGCGTTACTTCGGAAGAAATCGAAGCTTTTACTAATGCTGGTGCCCAAGTTGTGCGATTAGGTCCTACAGTCTTGCGTACGTCTACAGCTGGAACCGTAGCTGCTGGCATTGTTATGTCCCGAACTACGAGATGGGCGTAAGGTAATTGCTGTGAGTGAGTGCATTTTTTGCAAGATCGCGGCAGGTGAGATTCCTGCAAATGTGGTTTATCAATCAGATGAAATGATTGCGTTTTTGGATATTGCGCCAGTAGCTCCAGTCCATATTGTTGTGATTCCAAAGAAACATTTTGCAAATGTGTCAGAGCTCAGCGTTGAATCAGATCTCTCTGCCAAGATGCTAAAAGTTATGGCGGAACTTGGCGACCAAAATTGCCAAACCGGATATCGCTTAGTTTTCAACACTGGAGACGATGGAGGACAAACTGTTTTCCATGTTCATGGACATGTACTTGGCCAACGAGCATTGCAATGGCCGCCAGGATAAAAATGACTAAACCTAAAACCCAAGTGTCTTCGACCATTATTGTGCCAGCAAGTATTCCTATGGTTTCGTTGCTCGGAACAAGTGATGAGATTTTGCGGACCATTGAGGCTGCCATCCCAAGTGCCAAAATCATGGTGCGTGGAAATGAAATCCACTTTGAAGGCGAAAGTGAAGAAATTGCTCTTCTCGATCAGTTGTTTGCTGAATTGCAAATAATTGTTCGTACCGGTGCTTCGATTAGCCCTGAAGCGGCTCAACGTTCGTTGCATATTTTGCGAACTGAGAATTCAATTTCACCTGCAGCTGTGTTGACCTCCGATATCTTGAGCAATCGTGGTCGCACTATTCGCGCAAAAACTTTAAACCAGAAACGATATGTAGATGCGATCGATGATCACACAATTACGTTTGGAATTGGTCCAGCTGGTACCGGTAAGACCTACCTAGCAGTGGCTAAGGCTGTACAAGCCCTCCAATCAAAATCGGTCAATCGAATTATTCTTACAAGGCCCGCAGTAGAAGCTGGTGAACGCCTAGGTTTCTTGCCAGGAACTTTGAGTGAAAAGATCGACCCTTATTTACGCCCACTTTATGACGCGCTTCACGACATGATTGAACCTGACAAGATTCCTAGGTTGATGACTAGTGGAACTATCGAAGTTGCTCCGCTTGCGTACATGCGCGGAAGAACCCTTAATGATGCTTTTATTATTTTGGATGAAGCGCAGAACACCACCCCAGAACAAATGAAGATGTTTCTAACGCGTTTGGGATTTGGTTCCACTATGGTCATTACTGGCGACACTACGCAAGTGGATTTACCAAATGGAGTTCGAAGTGGTTTGCAAATCGTTCAAGAAATTCTTGGCGACGTTGAAGATGTCGCATTTTGTAAGTTGAATAGTCAGGACGTAGTACGACATCGTCTAGTTGCTGACATAGTTGATGCCTACACACTGTGGGACTCCAAGAACCCACCAGCAAAGCGATAAGCATGAGTGTTTTTGATATTGAATTGGTGAATCAAACTGAGACAGCTGTGGATGAGAATCGACTAATTTCAACCGCAGGCTTTGCTTTGGAATATCTGCGAATGAATCCAGACACTGCACTCTCTATTGCGCTAGTTACCTTGGCTGAGATGGAAGAACTGCATGTTCAGCACATGGATGAACCAGGTCCGACAGACGTTTTGTCATTCGAAATGGATGAGTTGCGAGTACCAGCTGAGGGCGAAATCGCCGAACCAGGAATCTTGGGCGACGTGGTGCTTTGCCCAGATTTTGCCGCCAAGCAAGCAGCGGAAAACAATCAGGACACTGCGAGCGAACTTGATTTGTTATTAGTGCATGGAATTTTGCATTTACTTGGGCATGATCACGCTGAACCAGAGGAACATAAGGTTATGTTTGGCCTACAAGGCGATATTTTGGCCGCTTTAATTAAGACTAGAGGTGCATGACGTGGATCCAATTCTGCTAGTCATCTCTGAACGAAATTGTCGGCGGCTCGAATCGAAGTGGATTACGCAGACCGACCTAAACAGATGAATAAACTGCTTAAGTATGTAGGCGCAAATCGGCCGCGCTATATAAATACGTTTCAACTTCTCTACACAATCGGACTAGCGGCCTCAAGCTTGTTTGTTTTTCGCTTTAGCAATTCAGTATTTGAACTTGATGCAACTTGGCTACAAGATCTCACAGCAATCGCATTTTTAGCGTTAATCGGATTCGTGGTTTTCGGTGTCGGGGCCAGAACCCTAGGAAAGCAGCATGCGGAGAGTTATGTTTTAGCCTCAGCTGGATTCATCAGTCTAGTAAGTCGAATTCTTAATCCATTCGTAAAACTTTTCATCATTTTAGGCAATTCTGTTACCCCAGGTAAGGGATACAGCGAAGGTCCATTCGCCAGCACGGCTGAAATTCGTGAAATGATGGATCAAATCAGTGATGAAGTAATCGAAGCGAGTGAAAAAGAAATGATTCACTCAGTTTTTGAACTTGGCGCAACGGTTGCCCGCGAAGTAATGGTGCCACGGACTGAAATGGTTTGGATTGAACGCACTAAGACTTTGCGCCAGGCGCTTTCTTTGAGTTTACGCTCAGGTTATTCACGTATCCCCGTGATTGGTGAAGATATTGATGACATCGTCGGCGTTATCTACATTAAGGATGTTGCAAAGCGAATCTTCGAACATAGCGAAGCTCAACAGACTGAACAGGTTGACACGTTGATGCGCACAGTGACTTTCTCACCAGATTCAAAGCTTGCTGATGAACTTTTAAAGGACATGTGCTAATTGATTAATATGGCGGAACTGCCGGACTTGTAACAATCGAAGATATTTTGGAAGAAATTGTTGGCGAGATTGCAGACGAGCATGACACCGCGGAAGAAGAAATTGTTAAATTGGATGAAGACGTATTTCGCATTTCATCGCGTCTGCATATCGAAGACTTAGCAAAACTGATTCACGTGGATTTAGATTCAAACGAAGAAGGCATTGACACCGTTGGCGGATTGCTGGCTTCAAGACTCGGACGCGTTGCAATTCCTGGCTCCACCATCACGATTGAAGGGTGGAAATTAACTGCTGAAACAGTTGCGGGAAGACGAAATAGAGTCGGCAGTCTTTTGGTAGAAAAACTTGAGCAATTGGATAATTCTGATGACTGAATTGCATGAAGAGGATCAAAAACTAATAACTTTGGCTAAAGGTGCCCGAGCCAGAATTGACGCTAAAGCCAGTGCTTGTGTGCGCGATACCGATGGTCGCACCTACTCAGCTGCATCAGTTGAATATGCGTCCAAAGAATTTAAGGCTGTAGATCTAGCGGTTGCTACCGCCCTTGCTGCAGGAGCTAGGAAATTAGAAGCTATTTGCGTGCTAGGCGACGAGGTAATTAATCTCGATGAGATTAAGAGTGTTTTGCAAGAATCTGGCCGTGTAATAGTTTGCGATGCGCAAGGCGCAGTGATTTCGGTTATTAATTAATGCAAACCCGAAGTAAAGCTGTACTTGCTACTTTGGTAGCGGCCTTACTTTTTGCAACTTCTGCAACTTCGCGTGAACTAAGTGGCGTGCAAGCAAGTTCAATCTCAATTGCAGCAATTCGATTAAGCATCGGTGCGATTGGATTATTAATTTTTGCGAAAATGTTTGTACCAAATTTCTCTGCTATTTCATTGTTAAAGAATCGCACTATTTGGATTATGGGTCTCGGTGTTGCCGGGTACCAAGCATTCTTTTTTATTGGCACTGGCTTAACAGGTGTTGCTATTGGAACTCTCTCATCTTTGGCGCTGGCTCCATTAATGGCTGGCACACTCAGCTGGGTTTGGCAAAAGGCCAAACCGAATCGAACCTGGTGGCTGTCAACATTCGTAGCATTAATTGGATTAGTTGTCTTGAGCTGGTCTAGCTTGCAAGAAGCGGATGTGAATCTGTTGGGAGTATTAGCAGCAGTGGTGGCAGGCTCTGCTTACGCGGTATACACAGTTGTCGGGGTTAAGTTATCGCAAAACGGTGAGTCAGCTACTGCCGTATTGGCGGTTTCATTCTCGATCGGTGCAGTCCTGCTGATATCAATTGGCGGATCTCAAATTGGGGACGTTTTACAAGGCAACGGAATTTGGTTGTCATTGTGGCTTGGCCTTGTGGCAACTACGTTGGCATATGTTTTATTTGGAATTGGTATTTCGAATCTAAATGCTGGAACTGTTGCAACTTTAAATTTGGCCGAACCAATAGCCGCCACATTCTTTGGGATAGTGATTATTCACGAAACGATTTCAACATTAAGCGCGATTGGCTGTATCCTGATTGCAGTTTCTCTCTCCATCTTGGCGATAGATAGTGCAAAGGAGTCGGTCGCATGACATTTCGCGCAGGCTTCGTATGCATTGTTGGCAGACCTAATACTGGCAAATCAACATTGATAAACGCTCTTGTGGGAAGTAAAGTCGCGATTACCTCAGACAAGCCTCAAACCACTAGACATGTCATTCGCGGAATTGTCCATGAAGAAAATGGTCAAATTATTTTGGTCGATACTCCAGGTATTCACCGTCCTCGAACCCTGCTCGGCAAAAGACTTAATGAATTAGTGCGCACCACGTTGGCAGATGTTGACGTTATTGCAATGTGTTTTCCAGCTGACCAACCTATTGGACCTGGCGATCGCATGATTGGCGTTGACATTCAAGAATTAAAACGATCAAAAAAAGTTGCTTTGCTAACTAAAACTGACACCGTTAGTAAAGATAAAGTAGCAAAGCGCCTAATGGAGATTCAAGAACTTGCTGAAAAACTTGAGTGGAATTGGGAACATATCATCCCGATTAGCTCAGTAAAAGGCGACAATTTAGAGACCTTAAAAACGGTATTGATTTCCATTCTTCCGCTAAGCCCTGCGCTTTATCCACTTGGAGCGATTACTGAAGAGACTGATGAAGCACTTGTGGGGGAACTGATTCGCGAAGCAGCTTTGGCTGGCGTGCACGACGAACTTCCGCACTCTATTGCCGTCGTAATTGAAGATATGGAATTACGAGAAGACAAGAAGATGTTGAATATTCAGGCTTTTCTTTTTGTCGAACGTGACAGCCAAAAGGGAATCATCATCGGCAAACAGGGAACTCGCCTCAAAGAGGTAGGTCAAACTGCACGATTGCAGATCGAAAAATTGCTTGGCGTGAAGGTATATCTAGATTTGCGCGTCAAAGTTGCACCAGATTGGCAACGAGATCCAAAGCAACTTAACCGGCTAGGTTTTTAGTCTCCTGCGGTATTACTTGCGCCGTCTGCAGCAAGTTCAGAAATTAATTCGTGTCGTTTGCCATAGGTGCTGGCAACAGCAATTATGCCTGCGACAATCGGAACACCGATGAATGCGCCAATCGGTCCAAAAATCGCCACACCGATAACTG
>JAPLBX010000013.1 GCA_026392535.1 Actinomycetota bacterium | reverse complement strand
CGGACCACGCGATTCCATTGCACCGAGCGAACCCATTCCTCGGTAAGCCTTAAATTGCTTTCCATTTATGAACACAACTTCGCCTGGTGCTTCTGCACAACCAGCCAACAAAGAACCGAGCATCACAGTGTCGGCTCCAGCTACTAATGCCTTTGCAATGTCACCGCTGTATTGCAAGCCACCGTCGCCAATAATCGGAACGCCAGCGGCCTTCGCCACTAATGCAGCTGCATAAATTGCAGTGACTTGCGGAACGCCAACCCCGGCCACAACGCGAGTTGTGCAAATGGAACCTGGGCCAACCCCAACCTTCAATGCATCTGCGCCGGCATCAATCAAAGCTTTCGCTGCATCTTTGGTGGCGATGTTTCCGCCAATTACTTCAACTTTCGTGTCTTTCTTTAATCGGCTAACCATTTCAAGTACCGCATTTGAATGTCCATGGGCTGTGTCAACCACGATGAAATCAACACCAGCGTCAATCAATGTGCGACTACGCAAATATGCATCTTCACCGACACCAACTGCAGCACCGACCATCAATCGGCCATTGGCGTCTTTTGTTGAAAGTGGATATTGATCTTTCTTTACGAAATCCTTAACTGTAATAAGACCGCGCAATATTCCATCGCTATCAACTAGCGGAAGCTTTTCAACTTTGTGTCGTTTTAAAAGTTCGAGTGCATCTTCAGAACTGATGCCAACCGGACCTGTTACTAAAGGCATTTTTGTCATGAGATCACGGACTAAACGATTTTTACTTTCTTCAAACCGCATGTCACGATTTGTGACGATGCCAAGAAGTTTGCCTTCGCTATCAACTACTGGAACGCCGGAAATTCTGTAATGCCCACACAAGTTATCTACTTCTTCAAGTGTGTTATCTGGGGAGCAAGTAATTGGGTTAGAAACCATTCCCGCTTCAGATCGTTTAACTAAATCAACTTGACCAGCTTGATCTTCTATCGAAAGATTTCGGTGTAGAACACCGACGCCGCCTTGGCGAGCCATCGCTATTGCCATTCGAGATTCTGTGACTGTGTCCATGGCTGAAGAAACCAACGGAACTCGCAAAGTAATTTTTCTTGTCAGGCGTGTGGTGGTATCCACTTCGCTAGGCACAACATCACTAGCGGCTGGTAGCAACAACACGTCGTCGTAGGTGAGACCAGTGAACCCAAACTTGGCATCGAAATCCGATAGTGGCCCGAGTGGGAAATCTTTCATTACTACCTGCTATCTCTAGGCAGCGAAGTTTAGTCTGCTCACAGATGAGCCTTCGAACCGGTTTTCACTCTAAGAAATGCAGGATTTGGCCAAATAATTGACCGCTTGCCCGAGCGAAGAAAGCTGAACCACACCAGGCGGGAGCTCTTGCTTCCAGCCAGGTCCGCCGGCGAAAATCTTGGCTGTTGGCCGTAAATGTGGCAGCCCTGCAAGTCTCACTGGTTCTGCTAAACCTGTTGTTTGACTCCAAACCAAAACTGCTGCTGGGCCGATTCTTTCCATTGACGCTACAAGTGATTCGTGTGGAACTCGTGCTCCTAAATTGCGAGATGAAATTCCTTTTTCGGCTAACCCAGCTGCCACTGCATAAAGTGGCAGCGAATGCATTTCATCCGGAGCACAAACCAACAATGCTGGTCTTGAATTAATTGGGTTAGTTACTGAATTCGATAATTGCATAAATGCTAATGTGATTTGATCGCTCAACAAATGTTCAACTTCGGTTCCGCGATTTGTGGTTGCCCATTTCTCACCAATTGCAACTAGCACAGGTGCAAGTACTTCATCCCAAGTTTTCACCACACCACGTTGATTAATCGATCTCGTAATAATCGCATGGCAGGCAATTGAATCCAGACTCGATGCAGCTCTAATCAACCCTTTTGCAATTGCGGTTCCACTTTCCAATTTAACGGTTTGTGCAATGACAGATTGCGTCATAACCGAATTTGTTAGGTCGTCGATAAATTGAATTTGTGGAAGTTGATTGATGTCTGCTTGAGCTGCAATACGTGCGGCATCAAATGCTGGAACTCCGGCATTAACCATGCGCCGCATTGATTCAAGTCGAGCTAAATCTTCGAGTGTGTACCGTCTGTGAGCACCAGCCTGATGGGCACTCGGGCCGAGTCCATAACGTCGATCCCAGGTGCGAAGCGTTGCAGCGGCTACGCCTAGCCTGCGAGCCACAATGGCCACAGTGAAGGTATGAGTGGTGGTGTTCATAGGCAAAGCGTTGCGCTTTACGCAAGAAATCGCTTTCTAGGACCCCGAAATGTGGTGAATTGTCCGCTTATCGCTGATTATTGACCGTTTATCGGACAAATCTTGGAAATTCGATAGTTGACCAACCTTTGCAACGCTACTAAGTTTGCCTCATTCCTACAAAAGGAGCTCCAAATGGCAGATATCTCTCGGCTACCGAAACCTCTTCCTGAGGTTTGGCAGTGGCAGTCAGATGGCGCATGTCGAGGTGAAGATACAGAGATGTTCTTCCACCCTGAAGGCGAACGTGGCCCAGCTCGAGCAAATCGAATTGCACGCGCGAAAGCAGTGTGTGCAACTTGCCCAGTTATTCAGCAATGTGCAGCACATGCACTTTCGGTTCGTGAGCCTTACGGAATTTGGGGCGGCATGTCCGAAGACGATCGCGAAGAAATTTACACACGTCGCGAAACCAAACCACAAATAGCTTGATTCTCTCTCCCAATAACTAATGGCGCAAAGGAAACCCTTTGCGCCATTAGTTTTTTACTAGATTTGTATTAGTTAGTGACCATGCCCGCCAGGTCCATGGCTATGACCATGTCCGGCTGGTTCGTCTTTTGGTTCTGGTTTTTCAACAACAAGAACTTCGGTAGTTAAAAGCATTGCTGCAATTGAAGCAGCGTTTTCCAAAGCAGAACGAGTTACTTTCACAGGATCGAGAACACCGGCTGCAATTAAGTCGCCGTATTCGCCAGTTGCTGCGTTGTAGCCAAGTCCAGTTTCCTTTACTTTAGCTACTACTACATAACCATTTTCGCCGCCGTTTTCCGCAATCCAACGAAGTGGTTCAACAATTCCTGCGCGAACAATTCCAACACCAACTTTGACGTCGCCAGTTTCACCAAGCGAATCGTCAAGCACCTTAGATGCAGTAACTAGTGCAGAGCCACCACCAGGCACAATGCCTTCGTCGATTGCTGCGCGAGTTGCAGAAACAGCATCCTCGATGCGGTGTTTCTTTTCTTTCAATTCAACTTCGGTGTGGGCACCAACTTTGATTACACAAACACCGCCGGCAAGTTTCGCAACCCGCTCTTGGAGTTTTTCACGATCCCAGTCGCTGTCAGTGCGTTCGATTTCAGCGCGGATTTGAGCAACACGTGCCTGAACTTCTTCACTCTTGCCGCCACCGTCAACAATGGTGGTTGCATCTTTGGTGACAATTACACGACGGGCAGTGCCAAGTACTTCAAGTCCAACTTGGTCTAACTTCAAACCGATTTCAGCAGAAATAACCTGTGCGCCAGTCAGGATTGCGATGTCTTGCAAGGTTGCTTTTCGGCGGTCACCGAATGCTGGAGCTTTAACTGCACATGAGGCAAACAAGCCACGAATTCGGTTTACAACGAGAGTTGAAAGTGCTTCGCCATCTACATCTTCAGCCACAATGAATAGTGGTTTGCCAGTCTGAGTTACTTTTTCAAGCAATGGCAATAATTCATTAATTGCAGAAATCTTGGTTTGCACAAGGAGAATCAATGGATCGTCTAGGACTGCTTCCATGCGTTCTGAATCAGTTACGAAGTAAGGAGAGATGTAACCTTTATCGAATTGCATACCTTCGGTGAATTCAAGTTCCAAACCGGTAGTTGATGCTTCTTCAACTGAAATCACGCCATCTTTGCCGACCTTGTCGAAAGCATCAGCTATTAGTTCACCAATTGCACGGTCTTGCGAAGAAATGGTTGCTACTTGTGCAATTTCTTCTTTGTTAGCAACTGGGCGCGAAGCAGCTGAAAGTGCATCTTTCAAGGCAACTACTGCTTTTTCAATACCTTTTTTGATGTCCATTGGTGCAGCGCCAGCGGCAACAACTTTCAAACCTTCTTTAACAAATGCTTGGGCCAGAACGGTTGCGGTGGTAGTTCCGTCACCTGCAACGTCGTTGGTTTTGGTGGCAACTTCTTTAACAAGTTGGGCACCTAGGTTTTCGAATGGATCTTCAAGATCGATTTCTTTAGCGATGGTTACACCATCGTTAGTGATTGTTGGTGCGCCCCACTTTTTATCTATAACAACATTTCGACCCTTAGGTCCAAGGGTTACCTTCACTGTGTCAGCTAGAGCATTTACGCCACGTTCAAGTGCACGACGAGCATGTTCATCAAATTCGACAATCTTTGACATTTGAAATCCTTAATTTCGTTTGCTTAAAGTGAAAACCCACTCCAAAAATGGAGTGGGTTTCGCTTAATTATTTTTCAACGATCGCGAGCACATCGCGAGCTGAGAGGATTAGGTATTCCGTTCCAGAGTATTTAACTTCGGTTCCGCCGTACTTCGAGAAGATAACAACGTCACCAACTTTTACATCTAGTGGAACACGCTTGCCAGATTCGTCGAAACGACCTGGCCCTACTGAAACAACTTTGCCCTCTTGTGGCTTTTCTTTCGCAGTGTCTGGGATTACAAGTCCAGATGCGGTCGTTTGTTCAGCATCAAGTGCTTGAATCACGATGCGATCTTCGAGTGGTTTTAGATTGACCGACACGAATTTCCCTCCATATTTCAGGTTATTTGGATCATTCGCAAATCTTTCTGCGAATGCTGAGCGCAGTTTAGGCAAGGGTTAGCACTCCCACAAACCGAGTGCCAATTTTGTGAGCAAAACCCAAAGATTTAACGGCACAATGCCCCCATGAGCGAGATAGTTGAGTGGCTACAGACTGAGCATGGGCAAAGCGCCATTGAAATGGCCCAGGAAGCCCTAAAAACGGGCACAGACCCGCTCAAATTGGCTGCCGAACTAAACAGACACTTCTCACTGCCGGCTAGTTACCGAACTGCCTGTGCCTTTCAGGCCGAACTTCGAAATCGGCTGGTTCTGCGCTGGGGGGATGCTCCCAAATGGCTTCTGACCCGCGATGGCATCGAACAGGCCACCCATCCCCTAGTTCGCACCTGGCGAAGCCAAAAACTCAAAGATCTTGGCATCACATCAATTGCAGATCTTGGCTGCGGTCTTGGTTTTGAATCTGCTTCATTTGTTGAAGCTGGTTTGAAAGTCATCGCAGTTGAACGGGACTTAGAAGTCCATGCAATTGCGAACAAGAATCTTGCACCAATTGATGTTCAAATATTTGACGTTGTTAAAGATGAACTAGCGCTAAATAAAGTTTTGCAAAATGTGGAAAGTGTTTTTGTCGATCCAGCAAGACGTGATGTAAATGCTGCTCGAAACATTTCAGGTAACTCAGGCAATCGCGTAACTAACCCAAGCGACTGGTCTCCATCGTGGCAATGGGTATTAGATCTTGGCAAACGCAATCCGAAACTCATCGCAAAAGTTGCACCCGGTATCAGCCACGATTTATTGCCGAATGACTCTCGCACTTATTGGTTTGCAATTCGCGGTTCACTTCTTGAAGCAAGTGTGTGGTTTGGCGGCTTTGGACTTACACCTGGAAAATCTGCAATCACAATCAACCGTCATGGAGAATTCGAAGAAATTTCTGATGCAGATATTGCTTCTGACAAGGTTGGACCCATAGGAAAGTTTGTATTGGACGCATCGCCAGCTGTCACCCGTTCTGGATTGGTTCAACAACTCGCAGCCAAAACAAATTCACATCGCATAGATGAACACCTTGGTTTTCTTTCACTTGAAAATGAACCTGATGATTCTGGGCTATTTACAAGTTACGAAGTTTTGCAAACCCTTGAGTTCGACGAGAAGAAGATTGCCCAAGCACTCAAAGCTAATCAAGCGTATGACGTGCAAATCATTGCTCGGGGATATCGCGGAGATATCGATGCTTTGACAAAGCAACTCAAAAAAGGACTGTCCGGCGACAAACTAGTTTGCTTGCTCCTAGCGCGCATTGGGGACAAAACCACTGCAATCTTGTCCCAGCGCACATCTAGTTAGACAGATAGCAAGTTAAACAAATAGCAAGTTGAACAAATAGCAAGTTGAACAATTATCAAGCCAAAAAAACAAGTTAGTGTCGAATCAGATTTAACAATAGGTAAGAATCAGTAGTGAATTAGATTTATTGGCATTGAAGAGTCTGCGCCGAACTGCATTGGACTTGGCAGCACACCACTTGAAACCATGATTGAACCAAGCGCAGCCACCATTGCTCCGTTGTCTGTGCAAAGACCTGGCCGTGGGATGCGAACCTTCACACCAGCTTTTTCGGCTCGAGTTTCAACCAAATAGCGCAGTCGCGAATTCGCCGCAACGCCGCCGCCAAGAATTAAATACTCAACACCTTGCTTTTTGCAAGCTGCGATTGCTTTGGCACTCAACACATCGGTCACAGCTTCTTGAAAACTAGCTGCCACATCGGCAATGTTTATCTGGTTGCCTTTTTTGTTTTCAGATTCAACAAATCTTGCAACGGCAGTTTTGATACCCGAAAATGAGAAATCAAATTCGTGTTTTTCAATATCCGCTTTGGATGTGAGCCCGCGCGGGAAATCAATTACAGTTGGATTACCAGATTTAGCGATTCGATCTATTTCCGGTCCACCTGGGAATGCAAGACCCAAAACTCTGGCAACTTTGTCGAACGCTTCACCAGCTGCATCATCCATTGTCGCACCTAACGAAATAACTTCTTTAGCAAGATCGGGCACATGCAATATTGAAGAGTGGCCGCCGCTAACCAACATCGCAATTGCGGGTTCGGGAAGTGGACCATGTTCTAAAGTGTCAACAGCAACGTGGGAGGCAAGATGATTAACGCCATAGATAGGTTTGTCGAGCGCATATGCGAGGGATTTCGCTGCCGCAACACCAACGAGAAGTGCACCAACTAGGCCAGGGCCTGCCGTGACTGCAATCGCATCCACATCTTTTAGTTTGATTCCAGCATCTTTACAGGCACGTTCGATTGTTGGCACCATCGCTTCAAGATGAGCTCGCGATGCAACCTCCGGAACTACCCCACCAAAACGAGCATGCTCCTCAACACTGCTGGCAACTGCATCAGCTAAAAGGGTGTGGCCACGAACAATGCCTACTCCAGTTTCATCACATGAAGTTTCAATGCCGAGTACTAGCGGTTCAGTCATTTTCCACCACCAGTTCCATCACAAATGCATCGAGCATTGGTCCGTAATAGTTTGGACGCATTGCGACTGTTTCGAATCCATACTTTTTATACATCTCGATTGCAGTTTCATTGTTGGTACGGACTTCAAGCATGATGCGCTTCACGAGGTGATCAGTTGCATAATCCAAAATCTTTTGGAAAAGAACTGCGCCGATACCTTTGCGCTGGTGATCTGCCGCCACAGCAATAGTTGCTACGTCAGCAAAATCATCAATTACAGCTACCCCGCTATAGCCCACAACTTTTTCACCTTCTAGGGCAACCCAATACATTCGTTGATTTGGCACTAAATCAAGTTCGCTTTGAAAAACTGACTTACTCCAGGCTTCTCTGCCAAAAAGTGCTTTTTCAATTTCCATAACTTCCGCGAAATGGGATTGATCAATAACTTTAAATTCAGTCATTGCTCACCGACTTTGGTGGTTTTGGTTCTGCCGCATCGGGCTGACGTAAATAGAGCGGGCTAAATGCACTGGGAGTTGCGGCTTGACCGAGCAAAGCAATATCAATTGCATCGACGGGACTTGGGTCATTTACTTTCGGAGAAATCAAAACCTGAGTGACAAAAGCTGGACCTACTAAGTTTGAATAATTCTGGTTTTCAAATTCAGTAATGCGAACCAATGTTGGATCGCCTTGCAACTTCCCAGCGGAATCAAAATCTTGGCAAGCAATCTCTTTGCGCTTCACGTCAAGGATTGCAGTTCCGTTTTCGCCACCACGACGTATATGTCCATTCGCTAGGGCACTCAAGGTTGGGATTCCGACCACTTCAATTCCCCAAGCATGTGCAAGCACTTCTGCAGTTGTAATCCCAACGCGTAGTCCCGTGTAAGGGCCAGGTCCGATGCCAACTGCAATCCGATCAGGCTTAGCACCATTCAAAACTTCGGCAATCAAACCAACGAGAAGTTCACCGTGGAATTGCGCGCCAGTTAATTCGCCACCAGTTTTTTGTGAGACAACTTCTTTGCCATCAAGAAAAGCAACGGTTACGCGTGATGTGCTGGTGTCTAGTGCCAGAATTTTCATGCAATACCGCTAGTGATTAAATCATCCCAACGATTCCCGTTTGGAATAAAAGTAATGCGCCGGGAGTCGTCGTCATTTCGAGTAAATTCCACAACCAAATACTCGTCGGCGATGTTTTCAAGTTTTCCGCTTCCCCATTCAGCAACGAGAACCGCGTTGTAAAGATTTGAATCAAGATCTAAATCATCAACTTCAGCTAAGGAATTTAGCCGGTAGGCATCTAAGTGAATTAAGGCTGGGCCAGCAGCATTGTTTGGATGAATCCGATAAATCACAAAGGTAGGACTTGTAATCGGCCCACGGACATCAAGACCAGCAGCAATACCTTGGGTGAAAGTGGTTTTACCCGCGCCTAGTGGGCCATCAAGAATTACGACATCTCCAGGAGTTAAGTGTTTTGCAAGTTGCAAGCCAAGGGCATGGGTTTGTTCAACCGTGATGCAGCTAAAAGTCGTCACGCGCTGGTTCTAACTTTCTTCACAACATTGGTGATTACTTCATTTAATTCTAGGTATTTTTCCAGAGGCAACATGTGCCCAGATTCGGGCACCACAATTAGTTGAGAATTTGGCACGAGTTTTGCAATTTCTTCACTATGTGAAATCGGAGTCAGCAAATCATCTTTTGCCACCAATAGAGTGGTCGAAACGTTTTGCAAAATTGGTAAGAATTCTTTTCCGTCAAATTCTGAAATAGCCTTTAAGTAATCGCCAATTACTTCAATTGAAGTGTGGCCGTGCATATCTGCCACAAACTCAGTTAGCTCAACTGAAACTTCCGATCCGAATGAGTATCGCCGGGTCAACAGCAAAGTTAAATCATTGCCAGCTTCACGAGACTTATCTACAAAATTTTGTTCACCAGCTAATACATTTGTAACACCAGGTGCAATTCCTTGAATAAATTTGCCAATGAAGTCTGGTAGCCCTAGCGGTACCTGTGTTACGCCACCTGAACTTGTGCAAATCAAAATTACTGCTTTGATGCGAGAGCCAAAAATTTCAGGATTGCTTTTCGCAAGCGCTTGCACAGCCATCCCACCCATTGAATGGCCAACCAAAACAATGTCACCAGTTGGGCAGACTTTTTCAATAACTGAATTCAAATCTGAACCTAGTTGCCAGATAGTGCGGTTTTCACGATTACCCGCTTCTGATTTTCCGTGTCCACGTTGGTCATAAAAAGCCATGCGTGCGATATGGCGTAAATCTCGGCGTTGAAAATGGAATTCATCCATTCGAAGTGCATAACCGTGTGAAAACAAAATGGTAACTTCGTTGCTGTTATCAAATGCAGCATCTACTTCGGCATGCAGTTTCACGCCATCAATCGCGACCACTTCAATCTTTTCTGAATGTAATGATCCAAAGGGTTCACTTGCACCTGGTGTTTTTCGAAGATTGCGGCCAATTAGGGCTCGTTCAGCCACCACACCAGCAACTGCGCCAACCCCGAAAGCTGCTGCAAGAGTGCCAAGTACTAAAGCTTTGCCGCCTTTGGCCAAAGCGCTCATTGCACACCGTCTACATATTCACGTTCGATCCGATTACCTAGCCTTGTCACAAGTTCATAGCCAATTGCGTCAACTTGTTGTGCCCAGGCATGAGCAGACAATCCACCATCGCCAAAAAGAATAACTTCTTCGCCAACCGATACTTCGGTGTCGCCAAAGTCGACCAAAAATTGATCCATGCAAACAGTTCCAACTATCGGAAATTGTTTTCCTTTATAGGTGATGCTGCCGGTTTTTGTTAGGTGTCGAATAACCCCATCTGCATATCCGATTGGGATTAAACCAACTGTGGTTGGTTTTGAAGCGGTCCATTTGAATGAATACGAAACTCCATCGCCAACTTTTAGTTTTCGAACCGCTGCGATTTGTGAAACTACAGTCATGACGCCTTTGAGTTTGAATTTACTTGCATCACTCAATCCGCCACCTGGTGCAATCCCATATGTTGCAATTCCACATCGGACCATGTCATAACGAAATTCTGGATGCACAAGTGCAGCTGCGCTATTTGCAAGATGGCGCATTTGGGGCTTGAGCCCATGTGATGCAGCGACTGCCAGAGCATGTTCAAAATTCTTGTGTTGCATCGCATTTGCTGGATGTTTAGGTTCATCTGCGCAAGCCAGATGCGACCAAATCGAAATCAATTCAATATTGCTAACGTTTTTAAACTCTGCAAAGAAGTTTTCGAAATCGTCGAGTGCGACGCCAGCGCGAGATAAACCAGTGTCAACTTCTACATGCACGCGCGCATTCATGCCACGCACTTTTGCAAGTGAACTAATTTTTTGTAGTATTGATATTGAACTGACAGACATGTCAATGTCTTGATCTAGTGCTTCCGCAAAATTGTCCGACTCGTCCAATAGCCAAGCCAAAATTGGACCGGGAACATTGTTATTTCTTAGTTCGAATGCTTCATCAAGGAATGCCACCCCGAGCCAATCGGCACCGGCTGTTTTTGCAGCCAACGCAACTGGCACTGCGCCATGTCCATAACCATCAGCCTTGACCACAGCAAGTACTGGCACCCCAGCAGTCGCTTTCAAGATCTTGATGTTGTGCTCAATCGCAGCCAGGTTCACCTTGGCTGTGGCGCGCTTAGTTCGGACAGTTGCCATGAGTCCAATTCTGCCGTTTGCGCGTACGTAAGCGAAATTTCGAGCGTCTAGGACTCGGCAATCACATAGGCGATGGAGTGCCCGCCGTCATGGGTAATTGAGATATGCCAGCGTGAGACCGACATCGAATTGGCTAATTGCAGAGCGGCGCCGGTGATTTCTAGCGATGGTTTGCCAGATAGGTCAGTGTGCACAATCACGTCATGCCAAGTTAATCCCGCAGGTCCGCCAAGAGATTTGGCTACCGCTTCTTTGGCAGCGAATCGTGCTGCAAGCGAAGCTGAGCTTCGAATTGAGCCATCGCGATGATGGATTTCATTTTCGGTCAGAATACGATTTAGAAAAGTTGGTTGGCGTTGCATCAAAGATTCAAAACGCGCGATGTCTACTACGTCAACACCAATGCCAATAATCATAATGTCTCACTTGCCCTATTTTTCTAAAACCGATCATACACTTTTTATCGCATAGAACGGTGTCTTATGAAATTTGCTTTCCAATTTCTAACATAGTCATTAAGATTCCAAGTCATTAGAATTCCAAAGAAGTGCTAATTCTATTAAGCCAGGGGAACCATGTGAAATATTCATCAATTCACACCTCCCACACGTGGGGTAGAAGCAAGGTACGGATATTTTCTCTACAACCAGAATGACTCCTACGTAGGTAAAAGTCTGGAACTTTATGGGGAATATTGCGAACAAGAAATCTCGATGTT
>JAPLBX010000145.1 GCA_026392535.1 Actinomycetota bacterium | reverse complement strand
TCTCCACCGTACCTGAGGTTCGCTGCGGGCAGGGCATCAACATGTGGTACGGAAGTGGGTGGGGCACGGACGGACTGGCAATGCGGATCGTGGATGAGGCAAGATTCCGAAGAACGGTGCTTGACAAGTATGCTCAGACACAAGCAACCAAAGTGAGCTTGCGCAACCGACTCGCAGAACTGCAGGTTGGCATGACACAGGATTTAGTGCACCGCTTAAGACGAGGCAAAAAAGTCAGGTGGAAAGTAGTCAAGATATTCTTCTATGAAAACATCCCAAACATAAGAATGCTGCGGAAGATCGCCGCTATGATAGGCGGACGTAAGGAGACTTAGCGATAAGTCTTAACCTAAGTCAAACGCGAACCTTTAGATTTATGCGAGTCGGCATTGTAACAACTTGGTTTGAAAGGGGAGCCGCCTATGTTTCAAGGCAATACCGGGAGGTATTGAATAATTGGGATGGGCCAACAGTCACATGGGCAAAAAAAGTACCATCTTTGGTTCCTACGAAAGTGGATTTGGAGGATTTTCAACAATGGTTAATTCATAACCGAATCCAAATTGTCTTCTTTAATGAGCAGTGGTGGTGGCCTGCGATAATTTTGGCAAGAAAGCTGAAAGTCATTACTGGCGCATACATCGATTACTATACGCAACAGACTATTGAATTCTTCGCTTTGTATGACTTTCTAATCTGCAATACGCGCAAGCATTTCTCTGCATTCTCGTGGCATCCAGGAGTAACTTACATCCCGTGGGGCACTGACTTGACCACCTTTCAGCCAATCGAGAATAGTAGCGCCCACCCCCAAGTCGTTACATTTTTTCACTCTGGCGGGATTAGCCCACAGCGCAAAGGATGCGATTTGGTTTTACGGGCCTTCCACGCGCTTAGGGGCGATAGCAAGTTGGTTATTCATGCCCAGCAGAGATTGCGAGCAGTATTCCCAAATCTTGTTGACGTCATTGACGAACTCGTTGCCGCGGGTCGTCTAGAAATCCACGAGCGAACTGTGTCCGCGCCGGGCCTATTTCACATGGGTGATGTTTATGTATACCCAACACGTCTTGAAGGAATAGGATTAACAATCTTGGAGGCGGCAGCCTGTGGTCTACCGGTTATTGCAACAGACTACGGGCCAATGAATGAGTTCGTTAAACATGGCGACAATGGTAGGGTGGTCGAAGTGGAGCGGTTGGTCGCCAGACCAGATGGCTATTACTGGCCACAAGCGTTTGTTTCCTTACAAAGTTTGGTAGAGCAAATGCAATGGTATGTTGACAACGTCCATTTGCTTCCCCAGTTGAAAGCAAGAGCAAGATATGTAGCAGAACGGGACTTTGATTGGCGCCTCTCTGCGGATGGGGTGCTGGCAGCATTCTCCAGCGCTGATATTCGTGAGGTTGCAGGATATGGAAGAATTGAACGTGAAATAATGCAATTTGAAAGAACACAAGAAGCTCTTTATCGAATTGATAATGCTGATTATCTTAAGCGGCGCATTCAGATTGATTACCCCACTATTTACAAATTTTTGACTCGGATAAGCGGCCTTTTAAAGGGGCGGGTTCAGGCATCGTCAAATAGCAAACCAGCATGAAGCGCGTTCTAGTAGTATTTGGAACCAGACCGGAGGCCATAAAGATGGCACCAGTTGTACACGAACTGAACCGACGCCCCCAACAGTTTAGTGTCAGCACGTGCGTGACCGCGCAGCATCGAGAAATGTTAGATCAAGTGCTCGGGCTATTTGAGATCAAAACCCAGTTCGATTTAAACTTGATGACCCCAGGTCAAGATCTATCCGACCTGACCTCACGTGTATTATTGGGAATGCGTGACGTATTGAGCAAGGTAAAGCCTGATTTTTGCCTTGTGCATGGCGATACAACGACGACACTGGCAACATCCCTTGCAGCTTTTTATCAAAAGATACCCGTCGGCCATGTCGAAGCTGGACTTCGTACGTATCAGCCTTACGCCCCCTTTCCGGAAGAGATAAACCGAACGGTCACCGGACGAATCGCTAGCTACCACTTTGCTCCAACCGACACGAATCGGGACAATCTTCTGCGCGAGGGGGTCGCACCTCAATCGGTGGTGGTAACCGGCAACACAGTAATTGACTCGCTGCTTCTAGTCGTCAGCAGAATAAAAGGAGACCCGGCATGTGCCGAGAGGCTGACGAAAACACTTCTTGGCCATGGGTATCCCCTTTCCGATAGAA
>JAPLBX010000026.1 GCA_026392535.1 Actinomycetota bacterium | reverse complement strand
GAACCAAGGGTTAAAGTCTTAACAGATGAAACTGAAACTTTAAGTTCTTCAGCCACAAAGTGTGTGAAGCGAGCAGTGTCCAACATGCCGGCTTGCCCAATTACTCGAGCTTTTGGAAAACCAGTTGCTAGTTGGGTTAGTGCAGTCATTTCATCAAGTGGGTTTGAAACCACAATCACAACTGCATTAGGTGCGTGCTTCTTAATGTTCTCAGCAACGCTTCGAACAATCTTCGCGTTGGTTTCAATCAAGTCCATGCGACTCATACCTGGTTTGCGTGGCAAACCTGCAGTGATCACAACAACATCAGAACCAGCAATCGCTTCATAGCCTTCACCATTCATACCGGTGGTCTGACCAATAACTTTGGTTTCAAATCCTTCGATGGAACGAGACTGATTCATGTCTAGGGCAAGACCTTCTGGCTTACCATCAAGAATGTCTGTTAGAACTACAGTTTCGAATACGTCATATTCGGCTAAACGCTGAGCTGTGGTTGAGCCGTAGAAACCGGCTCCGATGACTGTGACTTTTCCGTGGCGAGCCATGGATCCTCCAAGATAAAACATTGCGAAATGTCGCAAAAGATGGTTCAAGTCTACCCGTGCGTAATGCTCACAAATTTCAGAGGTCTGGGCTAACGGGCCAAGACTGAGAAGAAAACCAGGACCCCAAATAAGCCTCCAATTGTGAGCAAATCAATCCACCTAGAACGCACAGAAAAGAACTCTAAGCGCCCTCTAGGGCCAAGCAAGCGCCAGAGGAAGACCGCGCCCACAGAGCCAGCGAGAAGCAGGCCACCAGCGCGGTAGAAACCCAAGGCAGCAGCGACTAAACCGAGGGCCAAAAGGCCGAAGGTGATGGTCTGCATAGATTTGAGGCTCACGACTTCACACTACCTCAGCCGGCACAATTACATGCGCCTTGCGGTTGGCTAGCAGAACTGCGACCAAAGTGATAGCTAATCCAATCACCAAATTGAATGAAACCTTGGTGCCTTCGGTTGGCGCAAATAAATCAATTAGCAACGAGCCAAGTAACTGACCAGCAACACTGCCCATCACAAATCGAAGTGCGCCAAGTTTTCTAATTGCCCAAGTAGCTGATGCAATAAATGCAACACCTATAGATCCACCTAAGTAAATCCACAACGGACTAGATGGTAGGGGTTGCAAAGTTGCGTGACCAGAAAAAATTTGAACTGCAAAAATCACAATCAACAAACCCGTACCAGTGATGAAGTTCATCACTGCGGCGGAAACTGGATTACCTGCGGCCACACCAACATGTCCGTTGATTGCATGTTGAAATGAAACAACACAACCAATCAGGAAAGATGCAATTAGCGGCGCAACCACAAACTGCGCATCACCGAATCGATCTGAGACCGCAATAACAACTCCCACAATCGCAAACATTGCAGCAAAAACGCGCCGTGATGTCACTGCCGACACTCCACTTGGGCTCACACCCCATTTGTCAACCAAAAGTGATGATGTTGTCTGCCCCGCAACAATTAAAACTGTAAATATTGCTACCCCAACTAGTGGAACGGAAATACTTTGGATGGTTACGAATATTGCACCCATCATGCCGCCAAGAACTTGCCATTGTTTTAGCTTTTGTTCCCGAACCGCGCTGATGATCTTGAAACATCCAGTTCGAATGCTGCGACTAATCAACGTTAAGAAAATCAACAGTAGCAGCCCCGTGCCAAAAGAAACCAGAGCTGCTTGCACCCCACTGCCAAGAATTTGCGCCAGTTCCCCATTCGCTCGAGATTGTGCAACTGTGAATGCACCAACCACAATCGCAATTGCTTGGGCGAAATAATGGTGTGAAGTTAAGGATTTCATAAGCGCTTAATGGAAGAAGTGTCTTGTGCTGGTGAAGTACATACTTATTCCAGCTGCTTTAGCAACTGAAATGACTTCTTCGTCGCGAACACTGCCACCTGGTTGAACCACTGCCTTAACTCCAGCTTTTACTAAAACCTCAAGGCCATCAGCAAACGGGAAGAACGCATCTGATGAAGCAACTGAACCGACTACTCGCTCCCCAGCACGCTTGACGGCCAAGCCAGCAGAATCAACCCGACTCACCTGACCCATACCGATTCCAACCGCCGCCTCATCTTTGGCAAGCAAGATTGCATTGCTCTTAACGCTTCGGCACGCAATCCAAGCGAACTGCAAATCTTTCTTGGTCTGATCATCAACAGCATCACCGGTTACTAACTGCCAGTTTTCAAACTTGTCACCATCAGCTTGCAATTTATCTTGCACCTGCAAAAGCACACCACCATCGATATTGCGCATTTCGATGCCTTCTCCAATTTTTGTTGGCGGCACTACCAATATTCGAATGCTCGGTTTTGCTGACAATATCGCTAATGCTTCATCATCAAACTCTGGAGCCACAATTACTTCAGTGAAAATCTCAGCCACCTGACGGGCCATTTCTGCGGTCACTTTGCGGTTGGCCGCAATCACGCCACCAAAAGCACTAACTGGATCGGTTTCGTGGGCTTTGCGATGGGCATCTGCCACATCTTTTCCAACTGCAATTCCACACGGATTTGAGTGTTTAATGATTGCAACCGCTGGTTCTGAAAAATCGAAAGCTGCCCGACGGGCTGCATCTGCATCAACGTAGTTGTTGTAAGACATCTGCTTGCCATGTATTTGCTTTGCACCAGCAATAGCCACTTCCCCAATTCCAGCTGTGTAAACAGCCGATTTTTGATGTGGGTTTTCGCCATAACGCAAAACATCTTCACGGTTGTAAGTAACACCAATCCAATTAGGAAAACCAGTTCCTTCATCAGTTGATGAAACAACACTGCTAATCCAGGATGCCACATTCACGTCATAAGTGGCAGTGTGCTGAAAAGCTTCAGCGGCCAAACGTTTGCGTTGATCCAAAGTAAATCCACCAGCACCAATCGCGGCAATTACCTCGGCATAACGAGCCGGAGACACCACAATCGCCATATTTGCATGGTTCTTTGCGCTAGCCCGCACCATTGCTGGGCCACCAATATCAATCTGTTCCACACATTCATTGGCGGAAGCGCCACTTGCCACAGTCTCGGTGAACGGATAAAGATTTATAACTGCTAATTGAAAGGGTTCAATTTCCAAATCTTTCAACTGTTGAACATGCGAATCCAATCGCACATCAGCCAATAAACCGCCATGCACTTTTGGATGCAAAGTTTTTACCCGGCCATCTAAACATTCTGGGAAACCAGTTAAATCTTGCACCTGGGTGACAGGCATACCAGCAGCAGCAATCGTTGAAGCGGTAGAGCCAGTTGAAACAATCTCCACACCAGCGTCAGTCAATGCTTTGGCAAGTTCCAGCAATCCAGTTTTGTCTGATAATGAAATTAGTGCTCGCTTGATTACGCGCTTATCATCACTCATCTGTCTGCCTTCTGTCCGAAATACTTCTTTGCGCCAGCAAAATCTTTTACGACTTCGACTAGTAATTCCCTTTCAACAACTTTGATGCGTTCATGCAAGCTTGCTTCATCGTCACCAGCAATCACGTCAACATTCTTTTGCACAATCACCTGACCAGTATCAACACCTGCATCCACAAAGTGAACTGTTGATCCAGTTTCGTTCACACCAGTAACCAAAGCATCTCGAACTGCATGTGCTCCAGGGAACAAAGGCAATAAAGCTGGATGGGTGTTTATCAGTCTTCCTGCAAAACGGTTCACGCCTTCATCACCAATAATTCGCATGAAGCCAGCCGAGATAACCAAATCTGGCTGATAGAAATCTATGCAATCTGCAAGTGCTAAATCCCACGCACTTCTATCTGCAAAATCATTCGGTGCAATCACCGCAACTTGAACACCGGCAGTTGCAGCATGGCGAATTGCTCCAGCTTCTGCGTTATCGGTAACTAAAGCCACAACTTCGAATGAAGAATCCTGCGAGTCAATGAGTGCCTTCAATAACGAGCCAGTTCCGCTCGCCAAGACCACAACCCGAATCGCCACTAGGTGAGTTTAATTCTTTGATTTTGAGGGTTTATTTGAGCTTGGAAATGAGATGAAATTAGGCAATATGAATCCTGCAAGTGTGCCTACCAGCCCCCAAGCAAAGGCCCAGAGTGCGATCTGCCAGAGGTTGATGCCGACTTCAAGGAAGCGGCCAGCTCCAAATGCACCAGAGGCTTGGGCGCTGAGGATGAAGGCAAAGAATGCTGAAACTAACCCTGAATAGATTGCTATTGAGATTGCAGCGATGGTTGGTACTTGCTTATATCCAAATTGCTTTCGACCAAAGGTGGCAGCGACTAAGAATGAGCTAAGTGCCGGAATCAGAATTAATAGACGTGCGGCCCATGGCAATGAGTATGGGATCACCGTGAACATCGGCAATGTTGGCAGTGCACCAACTGCTTGGGTGATGAGCGTGACTGCACTGCCGCCGCCAACCACTACCCCTGGTCCAATCAATAACGCCAAATACCAAATCACGATATTTGGTATGTAAAGAACGAAAGACAAGACCAGCACGACTGTTGACATGGTGTCAGTTGCAACTAGCGAAATCACGTCATACATATCATTGAGTGTGAAAACAAATAGTGTTGTTGCGAAGCCGAATGCAAACAGAAATTGAATCAAAAGCGACCGGACCGAAAATGCGAATCCATATTGAAAAGCGCTTGGTGTGGATTGCCACAAGTTAATTAGCAGTGAATGTGGTGACTGTGGCTTAACCGCAAAGTTTGTGCGTTCACCTGCGGTTGTGTAATTTCGTTTTTCTGCAGGGCCAATTTCCCCTGGAGAACGCATGATCCCCCATAGCGTTCCGACTAATGCCCAAAG
>JAPLBX010000083.1 GCA_026392535.1 Actinomycetota bacterium | reverse complement strand
CGCCGCTGGCAATAGACAAGATTGCATATATCCAACTTAAAGCAAAAATAAGAGTCAAAGACATTGCAATCATTGCGCATGAATAGATAAGTATTTGTTTGGCAACAACTTCATCAGAAGCTACAACTGGAAGCATTGGCACTTGGGCTGCTTCGTACTCATCGCGAAACCGCATTGATAGCGGCCAGTAATGAGGTGGCGTCCAAAAGAACACTACCAAAAAGAGTGCGATTGGTTCCCAACCCAAACTATCTGTGACAGCACTCCAACCAATTACAACCGGGAAACAACCCGCAATGCCGCCCCACACAATATTCTGCGGAGTTCTACGTTTCAGCAGAAGTGTGTAAATCCCGACATAGAAAATAATTGCCAGAGCAGCCAAAGCGGAAGCAAGGCCATTTGTGGTGATTCGTAGAAGGATGATTGATATTGCGCTAAGAACAAGTCCAAAAATCAATGTTGTGCGATGTGCGATTTTCCCTTGTGCGGTCGCCCGCTTTGAAGTTCTAGGCATTAAAACATCGATGTCATAATCCAGATAACAATTCAAAACGTTTGCCCCCGCAGCTGCAAACGTTCCGCCTATGAAGGTTGCTATGGCAACAGAAATTGGTGGCCATCCCCTAGCCGCGAAAATCATCGTCGGAATAGTTGTGACCAAGAGCAATTCGATAATTCGAGGTTTAGTCAAAGCAATAAAGTCGCCGATAGTGGCTTTATCGCTTTGCACAAATACTCCCAAGATTTCTCGGCTGTAGCCTAAGAATACGCGAGTGGCAAACCCACCACCTGCAGGCCGCGTCAGTAAACTAAGAGCCAAATCAGTAAGGACTTTTGATGACTTCATTCGCTTGGGACACTCTCGACGACCGCGCAGTTGCTATGACCAGAGCATTAGCGGCAGATGCCGTTCAAAAAGTAGGAAATGGTCATCCGGGAACGGCAATGTCCCTTGCACCCTGCGCCTACTTGATTTTCCAAAAACATCTACGCCACGATCCTTCAGATCCAAATTGGCGAGGGCGAGACCGATTCGTTCTTTCGGTCGGTCACAGCAGCTTGACGCTATATCTGCAACTTTTCCTAAGCGGTTACCCGCTTTCACTTGACGACCTCAAAAGTTTTCGAACAGCTCATAGCCAAACCCCAGCACATCCTGAATTTGGTCATACACAAGGCGTCGAAACCACCACTGGACCGTTAGGGCAAGGAATTGCGAACGCGGTTGGGTTCGCCATGGCTGCCAAGTATCAGTCGGCAACAATCAATAGCGAAAAATTTGCAGATTTAATTGACCCAACAATCTACTGCCTTGCTGGCGATGGATGTTTGCAAGAAGGTGTTAGCGCAGAGGCTTCTTCGCTGGCTGGACATTTGAAACTGGACAACCTAATTTTGATTTACGACGACAACAAGATTTCTATCGATGGGGCTACAAAGCTTTCGTTCTCTGAAAGCGTCAGCGATCGCTATAAATCATACGGCTGGAATGTCATTGAAGTTCCAAAGAAATCTGATGGTGACCTTGACGTTAATTCACTCGATTCTGCTATTGCCCAAGCAAAGAAACGGAATGGCAAACCAACGTTGATTCGAATGGAAACCACCATTGCTTGGCCCGCACCAAATGCTCAAAACACTGAAAAGGCACATGGTTCAGCTCTTGGCGAAGCTGAAGTTGCTGCCACAAAAGAGATTTTGGGTCTCAATCCAAACGAGCATTTTCAAATCGATCAAGACGCATTGGACAAGGCGCGACAAGTTGCAAACCGCGGTGCCGAGATGCATCAAACATGGAATCAACGTCTCGATTTATGGAAGAGCCAAGAGCCTGAATCCTTTGCAATGTTCGATCACTTTAGTTCGTCGCTAGATTTAGAAAAAGTGTTAGCAACTTTGCCAACCTGGGAACTTGGTAAAAAAGTTGCAACTAGAAAGGCATCCGGAGCGGTGCTGAACGCGCTTGTGCCAACGACGCAACTTCTCTTGGGCGGCTCTGCGGATCTAAGTGAAAGCAATGGCACGTTAATTTCAAAGGCCGGAAGCTTTAGCTCTGAAAACTATGCGGGAAGAAACGTCCACTTCGGTATTCGTGAGCATGCAATGGGAGCAATTCTCAATGGCCTCGCTCTCTTTGGACTAAGACCATACGGTGGAACGTTTTTGGTCTTTAGCGATTACATGCGAGGGGCTGTTCGTTTATCTGCCTTGATGAATCTGCCAGTAACTTACGTGTGGACACACGATTCAATCGGTCTGGGCGAAGATGGTCCGACCCATCAACCAATTGAACATCTGTCGGCCTTAAGGCTGATTCCTAATTTTGCAATTATTCGACCGGCAGATGCAAACGAAACAGTCGCTGCTTGGTATGAAACTTTGAGACGGGGATGTCCCTCGGGCTTAGCGTTAAGCCGTCAAGATCTCCCGGTTGTAGTTGAAGCAAAAACGGCTTTATCTGGTGTTTCAAAGGGTGCTTATCTAATTCAAAGTGTTGCAAATCCAAAAATCGTTTTACTCGCTACAGGTTCCGAGGTTTCTATGGCTCTCGAAGCCTGTGCTGAATTAGCTAAACTAAAAATTGAGGCCAATGTGGTGTCAATGCCTTGCACGTCATGGTTTGATGAGCAACCTGAACAATATCGTCAACAAATCTTGCCTTTCGGCGTTCCAGTTATCGCAATCGAAGCTGGCGCTACCGCACTTTGGTATAAGTATGTTGGTTCAAGTGGATGTGTGATTGGTATTGACCAGTTCGGTGCCTCAGCGGCGCCAGATGTATTAGCAGAAGATCTTGGCTTTACGGTTGATGCAATCATAAAAGCGGCAAAAGAATTAGCTTAAAAACTACTCGCCGATTTCGTCTTTGAGTTTTGCAAGAGCTTTGTAAAGAATAATTGCACTCTCAGAATCGCTGCGGCGTTCTTTAACGTATGCCAAGTGTGTTTTGTAGGGTTCATTCTTTGGTGCAATCGGTGGTTTTTCTTTATCCTTTCCTGCAGGCAAACCACATTTAGGGCAGTCCCATGTATCTGGGATAGACAGTTCTTCAACATCGTATGCAAATGCAACACGAGATTCGTGACCGTCGGCGCACCAGTATGAAACTCGAATTTTCTGAATGGACTGTCCGCGTTCGGACTCGCCTAACGGACCTGCACCGACTCGACTACCGCGGATTGCTGAACCACTTGCCATGAATAATCCTTAAGCTAACAAAAGTCCGGTTGCGACAATGAGTATCACCCAAAGGATCGCCAGGAACAAAGTAATTCGATTTAGGTTTCGTTCGGCCACGCTTGATCCACCCATTGAAGATGAAATTCCGCCGCCAAACATGTCAGATAGTCCGCCACCGCGTCCCTTGTGAAGTAAAACAAGAACAATAAGCAGAAGGCTGACCAAAATCAGTCCAATTTCAAGTGCTAGTAGCATGGTTGAATCTTACCTTCTCTTAATGAAATAACTTCAAATCGGTTGGATTTAGTGCAATCTGTATCGTGCAATTGCAACAAATTCATCAGTATCGAGGCTTGCGCCGCCGATCAAAGCGCCATCAACANNNGATTGAAGCAATATTGCTAGCTTTAACTGAACCGCCGTACAAAATCCGCACCTTTTGGGCTGCGTTGTCACCGTGGAATTCATTAACCCACTCGCGAATAGCGCCACAGACTTCTTGAGCGTCTTCAGGAGTTGCCACTTCACCGGTACCGATGGCCCAGACAGGTTCGTAAGCAATAACCAAAGCCGAAACTTGTTCAGCAGTTAAGCCGGCCAAACTCCCCTTTACTTGCTCAATTGTGTAGGCGACTTGTGTACCCGCCTTGCGAATATCTAGAGCCTCACCAACACAAACAATTGGAATCAAAGAATGCTTTATAGCTGCTTTTGTCTTTTGATTAACAAGTTCATCTGATTCAGAGTGGTACTGACGTCGTTCGCTATGTCCGATGACTGCGAAGTCACAACCAAGTTTGGCCAACATAGGGCCACTGATTTCACCTGTGAAAGCCCCTGAATCGTGGGCACTAATGTCTTGCGCACCGTACTTGATTTTAAGCCCATCGCCATCTACCAAAGTTTGAATGCTTCGAATATCTGTAAAGGGAGGAATCACGGCTACATCAACAGCGTTAAAGTCTTCATTGGTAAAAGAGAATGCAAGCTTTTGAACCAGCCCAATTGCCTCAAGATGATTTAGATTCATCTTCCAGTTGCCTGCCATAAGTGGCTTACGTGCGATCATTTATCCTCCAAAACAGCTATTCCTGGCAAAGTTTTTCCTTCAAGGAATTCAAGTGACGCTCCGCCACCGGTTGAAATATGCGTGAATTTATTTTCATCAAGTTTAAGAACTCTAACCGCAGCGGCGCTGTCGCCACCACCGACAACTGTCATTGCCGAACTTTGAGTCATTGCATTTGCGACAGCCTTTGTGCCAGCAGCAAATGCTTCCATCTCGAATACACCCATTGGGCCGTTCCAGACAACAGTTTTTGATGTTGAAATTGCGTCAGTGAAAATCTCACAAGACTTTGGGCCAATGTCTAACCCAATCCAGCCATCTTCAATGTTTTGGATCGAAACTACTTTGTGATTTGCATCTGCAGCAAAAGCGTCTGCTACCACAATGTCTACTGGCAAAAGCACCTTCACATTGTTTTCGATTGCCGAAGATAGAAAACCCTTTACGGTTTCAATTTGTTCCATTTCGAGGAGTGAATTTCCAACTTCATGCCCTTGGGCCTTAAGGAACGTGAAACACATTCCTCCGCCAACAATTAAAGTATTAACTTTTGTAAGCAGATGACTGATTACTCCAAGTTTGTCTGACACTTTCGATCCACCAAGTACTACGGTGTATGGGCGATCTGGATCTTCTAGTAGTTTCTTGAAAACGCGGATTTCAGCTTCGACTAGCAAACCGGCGGCATGTGGGAGCAATTTCGCAACATCTGTTACAGAAGCTTGCTCTCGATGAACCACGCCGAAGCCTTCGCTGACAAAGAAGTCTGCAAAGGACGCAAGTTCTTTAGCTAGTGCTTCACGTTCAGTTGCAACCTTTGATGTCTCTCGCGGATCGAAGCGAACATTTTCCAGTAGGAGAACTTCGCCAATTTGCAGATTTGAAACCTTTAGTTGGGCGTCTGATCCAGTGACGTCGGTCGCGTAAATAACCTTCGCACTCAACAACTCCCCTAACCGAACTGCAACAGGCTCGAGAGTGAACTCCGCTGCTGGTTCGCCTTTAGGTCTGCCAAGGTGAGTTGCTAAAACAACGCTTGCACCGGCTTCCACCAAATGTGAAATAGTTGGAAGTGCAGCGCGAATGCGCCCGTCGTCAGAGATTTCGCGAGGTTCAACACCCTTTTTAAAAGGAACGTTGAAATCAACCCGAACTAAAACTCGACGACCGGCAACATCCAAGTCGCTCAAAGAGCGGATGGTCACAACGATTTGCCTACAAATGCAACTAGGTCAACTAGTCGATTTGAGTAACCCCATTCATTGTCATACCAAGATACAACTTTGATGGTGTCGCCGTTTACATAAGTCAGACCGGCGTCAAAAATACTTGAAGCTGGTGAAGTTACGATGTCTGAAGAACAATTGGATCTTCGGTGTATTCCAAGATTCCCTTTAGATACCCTTCAGCGGCCCTCTTGATAGCTCCGTTAACTTCTTCTTTGGTTACTTCGCGCCCCAATTGAACCGTTAAGTCGGTTGCGGAACCTGTTGGAACTGGAACGCGCATTGCATAACCATCTAGTTTGCCTTTTAGCTGTGGCAAAACAAGTGAGATTGCTTTCGCAGCACCTGTGGTGGTTGGAATCATGTTGATTGCTGCTGCGCGAGCTCTGCGAAGGTCAGCATGAGGGAAATCTAGAATAACTTGGTCATTTGTGTAGGCGTGAATAGTGGTCATCATGCCCTTAACAATTCCAAATTCTTCATCTAAAACTTTTGCAAAAGGTGCAAGACAGTTGGTGGTGCAAGAGGCATTAGAAATAACGTGGTGTGAACTTGGGTCATACTTATCATGATTGACGCCCATGACGATTGTTATGTCTTCACCCTTTGCAGGTGCAGAAATAATTACCTTTTTAGCGCCTGCTGTTAAATGCGCTGCTGCTTTGGTTGCGTCGGTGAAGTGACCGGTAGATTCAATTACGACATCTGCGCCAAGTGCTGCCCAAGGAAGATTTGCTGGATCGCGATCTGCAACAACCTTGAAAGACTTGTTACCGACTTTGATTGTGTCACCCGAAACTGAGATTTCTTGATTCAATCGACCCAAGATGCTGTCGTATTTCAACAAATGCGCAAGAGTGTTGATATCAGTTAGATCGTTGATGCCAACTACTTCAATATCCGCACCTTGAGTTAGCAATGCACGGTAAAAATTACGTCCAATACGGCCAAAGCCATTAATCCCGACCTTAACGGTCACGTCAGTCTCCTTATAAATCTAAGTCACAAATGTGATTAGCGAGTGAGCGGCCAAAATCGACATTGATAGGCCTGAACACGTCAAAGTCTACCTAATCCTCAAGTGCGGATTGCTCACCCGCCTGCCGTGTTAAAAACTCCTAGCTATTACTCAGATTCGAGTAAATCAGGGGTCACAGCCTGCTCTGTATCGGGAATTCCGAGCTCAGAGGCCTTTTTATCGGCCATGGCTAAAAGTCTGCGGATTCGGCCCGCAATTGCGTCTTTGGTCATCGCTGGGGTGGCCAAAGCGCCGAGTTCTTCCAAACTAGCCTGGCCATGCTCTACGCGCAAACGACCAGCCTCGAGCAAGTGATCTGGAATGTCTGTTCCAAGAATCTCCAGGGCTCTTTGCACCCTGGCTCCAGCCGCAACGGCCGCACGAGCACTTCGACGCATGTTTGCATCGTCAAAATTAGCTAGTCGGTTTGCTGTGGCTCGAACTTCGCGACGAATACGGCGCTCTTCCCAGTTCATCATGCTTTCGTGCGCGCCAATTCTTGTAAGCAAAGCTGAGATTGCATCGCCATCTCTGACAACTACTCGATCTACTCCACGCACTTCTCTTGCTTTTGCCGTGATGTCCAACCGTCTTGCTGCACCTACGAGCGCCAAAGCAGACTCGCCACCAGGGCAAGTAATTTCCAATGCGCCGCTTCTACCAGGTTCAGTCAAAGATCCATGCGCCAAAAAAGCACCGCGCCATGCCGCTTCAGAATCACAAACGCCACCGCTAATAATTGTTGGAGACAATCCTCTAATCGGTCGGCCATTGGAATCCAATAAACCTACTTGTTTTGCAAGTCGATCTGCATTGGCAGTAATTCGAACGACATACCTACTACCTTTTCGAATTCCAGATGGTTGCATCACCGACAATTCAGATTCTTGACCAAAAAGATCGAGCAGATGCTGACGCAACCGTCTTGCAACTGAAGCATTATCAAGTTCGGCTTCAACTACTAAGCTGCCGGCAACGATGTGAATGCTGCCACCAAACCTCAAAAGTGAACTCACTTCTGCTTTACGGCAGCAAGCCTTGCCGAATGGCAGATGCGCCAGTTCGTCTTTCAATGCGGAAGTCATTGCCATTGCTAACCTTCTTTGCTCTTGGATAACTCTAGGTAGTTACTTAAAACATTTGCCAACAGGGTCTCGTCGTGGGTGTCAGTTGTTCCATTTTTGCAAACATCCGCTACCAAAATGTTTCCAGAAATTAGTTCGGCAGCTAATTCGAATTCTGGGCTTGCATTCTTAGTGTCAACAACTAACAAATCGAATTTAAGTTCTGGAGCCATATCGTGCAAAACCACTAAGTGCTTAGCTGGAGTGAAAAATTGTGTCTCTCCGGTTTGGCTTGCCAAATTAGTGATCAAAATCTTCTTAGCCTTTGCTTCGATGAGTGCCTGCGCCAAATCTTTCAGTAACAAATGATTGACAACACTTGTGTACCAAGAACCAGGTCCCATCACAATGACGTCTGCCGAATTGATTGCTTCGATTGCTTGAGAACACACTTTGGCTGTTTTTTGCTCGAAACGTAGATTCCTTATAGTTCCTGGAGCTGTTGCCACAGCAACTTGGCCAAAGACGGTTGAAAGTTTTCCATCGGACTGCTCGACATCTGCAACTACATCAAGCGGCTGCAAACTCAAAGGTAGTACTCTCCCTTGAGCTTCTAGTAAATCACAAACTGCATCGAGACCAGAAATGATGTCATGGTTTTGTTGCCATAGAGATGTGATTAGTAAATTTCCAACTGCGTGGCCACTTAGTTGGCCATCTCCGCTAAACCTATGCTGCAAAACATCAGCCCACATTCGGCCGTGTTCTGAATCGCTACATAAAGCAATCAATGCCATTCGCAAATCTCCCGGTGGGATGACATCGAACTCGGCTCTCAAGCGACCACTACTGCCACCATTGTCAGATACGCCCACAACTGCCGTTAAATCATTAGTGATAGTTTTCAAAGCTCGAAGAGCAGCAGCAAGGCCATGCCCACCACCAAGCGCCACAATTTTCAAACTTGAATCTCTAGATGTCATTCACGACCCTTGTCGCGATGGGATACGTAACACTCGAGGCCTTCTTTTACGAATCGCTCGGCCAGGTTTTCAGCTATAGACACACTGCGGTGCTGACCGCCTGTGCAACCAATTGCCACAGTTAAGAATCTCTTACCCTCTAGCAAATAGCCATCTGTGGCATTGCGTAATAACTTTGAAAAATCTGAAAGAAATGCAGCAGCAGCAGGTTGATTCATTACAAAATCATTGACTTTTGAATCGGTACCAGTAAGTTTTCGCAAATCCTCTTGCCAATAAGGATTCGGTAGAAACCTAACGTCTGCGACAAAGTCAGCATCGATCGGAAGACCATACTTAAAGCCGAAGGAGATGATGTTGACGCGCAGTTTTACATTGTCCAAAGTAAAGGCTGCTTCGATTGCCCTACGAAGATCATTAACATTTCTTTCTGAGGTATCAATCACCAGATCGGCTTTTTCTCGCAAATTCAAAAGTTGTTTACGTTCAGCTTCCACTGCTACTGATAGCGTGCCAAATCCTTGAATTGGATGCGGGCGTCGTGACGACTCAAACCGCCTAATCAGAACATTCTGCAAGCACTATTAATTCTTGTTCAAGGGTTTCAAATAGTTTTCCACCGCGTGAGTCGGCAACTATTGCAATCCTCTTAATCTGGTTCTCAGTTGCTACCAACTGCAAACTCTGCATCATCAAAGTTGGTGGGAGGTTATCTATTACCAGGAAGCCGAGGTCTTCTAGCGCATGCGCAGCCGTTGAGCGTCCAGCACCAGCCATGCCGGTTAGGACTACTACTTCAACATCAATTTTCACAGGCCAACTCTTACAGATGCGTCAAGCACCCTCGGTAATCTCACCGGTACTCACATTTACAGATGCTTGGACAGGTAATGCGGCCAAGTGGGCATGAATGCCGGCAGCCAAGTTCTCGCCGATGCCTGGGCAGTTCGCAATTTCTTCGACCGTCGCTTTTCGAAGACTTTTCACAGAACCGAAATGCTTTAAGAGCTCATGCTTTCGCTTCTCGCCTAGATTAGGAATTGCGTCTAGTAAAGAATTCATCAAGCTGCCGCGTTGTTTAGACCTTTGGAATGCGATTGCAAACCTGTGGGCCTCATCACGAATTCTTTGCAACATGAAAAGTCCCTCACTATTGCGTGGGAATATCGTGGGATCTTGAGACTGTGGTTTCCAAATCTCCTCAAGGCGCTTTGCGATTCCAATTACTGGAATGTCAATCCCTAATTCAATTAGCTTCGAGCTAGCAGCATTTACCTGTGGTTTTCCACCATCAACGATTAGCAACTGGGGCGGATAGGCAAAGCCTTTTCGATTTTCTACCAGGTCTGCCTCTACTCGCTTGAATCTGCGTTCAACCACTTCACTGATGCTAAGTACGTCGTTGTTACCTTGCCCATGTTGCATCTTGTAACGTTTGTAATCTCGCTTCACAGGTAATCCGTCTTCGAAGACGACTAGCGATGCAACCACGTTTTCACCATCTAAATGGGAAACGTCAATACATTCGACACGCAATGGGATCTCTTCGAGTCCAAGATACTGCGCTACCTCAGTGAGTGCCTGACTTCTTGCCGCAATATCCGCTCCGCGTCTAGCGCGATAAGCGTTTAAGTCTGCCGCCGCATTTTTCATGCAGGTATCCATAAGTTCTTTTTTGATCGATTTCTGTGGCACTCGAATACTGACCTTACGGCTAGCCCGATTGCTAAGCCAATCTGTCGCTAGATCTATATCCTCCAAGTCTGTGCTGGTCAGGATTTCAGGTGGCGGAAGTTCTCCCCCATCTTCGTCATAAATTTGCAAAAGAACTCTTAACATCAAGGCAGCTGGGGAAATATCCTCTGGCTTATCCGCAATAAACCCGCGTTGTCCAGTGATTCGTCCAGCTCTGACGTGGAATACCTGGATTCCAGCGGCAAGTTCATCTTCTGCAATTGCAATCAAATCTGCATTTGTGGTTGGTTCGAGCACAACTGCTGACTTTTGCATAATTGCTTCAATCGCCGAAATGTCGTCGCGATATCTGCCAGCCAGTTCATACTCTTGGTTCTCGCTGGCTGTGATCATTTTTTGGTTCAGGCTTTTAAGTAGTTTCTTACTGTCACCATCAATCAATTTCATAAATCCATGGACCAAATCAAGATGATCTTCAGTATTTATTCGCCCAACACAAGGCGCAGAACATTTGTCGATATAACCTAGCAAGCAAGGCCGATTTGTGGCAGCTGCTCGCTTAAATGTGATGTCTGTGCAGGTTCTAACCGGAAACACATGTAATAACCGGTCTATAGTTTCCCGAATTTGCCAAGCTTGAACATAAGGCCCGAAATATTTGATACCCGGTTTACGTTCGCCTCGAACCACCATAATTCGCGGGAAATCATCTTTTAGGGTCACGGCAAGCCACGGGTAAGACTTGTCGTCGCGAAATCTGACGTTAAATCTAGGGTTATATTCGTTAATCCAAGTGTGCTCAAGTTGTAATGCTTCAACCTCAGTCTCCACCATGACCCAATCAACTCTTACAGCTGTCGAAATCATCTGAGCAGTACGAGGATGTAACTCAGCAATATTGGTGAAATACGAGGCTAATCTGTTGCGAAGATTTTTTGCTTTACCCACATAGATTACTTTGTTGGTTTGATCCCAGTAGCGATAAACACCAGGTGACACGGGAATCTCACTAGTTTTAGGTCGCCACTGTGAAACATCCATTAGTTCTACTTCAAAATAGCTTTCAAAAACTTACCGGTGTGGCTGGCGGCGACTTTTGATATCGCTTCGGGAGTGCCAACGGCCACCACGTTACCGCCTTTGTTGCCACCTTCTGGGCCCATGTCTACAACGTGGTCAGCGCACTTAATAACATCAAGATTGTGCTCAATCACAATTACGGTATTGCCCTTATCGACCAAACTCTGCAGAACTATCAGCAATTTACGAATATCTTCAAAATGCAATCCGGTAGTCGGTTCGTCAAGAACATAAATTGTTCGACCGGTAGAACGTTTTTGTAATTCGCTAGCTAATTTCACACGCTGGGCTTCACCACCAGACAAGGTTGGCGCTGACTGTCCTAATCGCACGTAACCAAGTCCGACATCAAAAAGAGTTTGTAGATGTCTTGCAATCGGCGGAATGGCTCCAAAAAATTCCAGTGCTTCCTCAATCGGCATATTCAGTACGTCAGAAATTGTTTTGTTCTTATAGTGAACTTCTAAAGTCTCGCGGTTATAGCGAGCACCATTACAAACCTCACAAGGAACGTATACATCTGGCAGGAAGTTCATTTCGATTCTGATAGTTCCATCACCATTACAAGATTCGCATCTTCCGCCTTTCACGTTGAAGGAAAAGCGACCTTGTTGGTATCCGCGCATTTTCGCTTCTGCCGTATCCGCGAAAAGTTTGCGCACATGGTCAAAAACTCCAGTGTAAGTAGCTGGATTGGATCTTGGTGTACGACCTATTGGACTTTGGTCAACATGCACCACCTTGTCGATCTGCTCCATACCCTTGATACGTTTATGTTTACCAGGAACTTCACGAGCGTTATTAAGATGCCGCGCCAACGAGTTATACATAATGTCGTTAACAAGTGTTGACTTTCCGCTACCGCTGACACCAGTTACTGCCACAAAACATCCCAATGGAAACTCAACATTGACATTCTTTAGATTGTTTTCGCTTGCACCCTCGATGCGAATTTTGCGGCTTTCATCAATTGGTCTGCGTTTTTTGGGAGCTTGAATGGACTTTCGCCCAGAAATGTAGTCACCGGTGACTGAACGTTTAGATTCGAGCAAATCTTTAAGCGGTCCGCTAACAACTACTTCACCACCATGTTCGCCCGCTCCTGGACCTATATCAACAATCCAATCAGCGGTTCGTATTGTTTCTTCATCATGTTCAACCACAATTAGCGTATTGCCGAGATCTCGGAGCCGAATCAGGGTCTCGATCAATTTTTGATTATCTCGCTGATGAAGTCCAATAGATGGCTCATCCAAAACATAAAGAACACCCACGAGGCCGGAACCTATTTGCGTAGCAAGACGAATACGTTGAGCCTCTCCGCCAGCGAGAGTTGCAGCTGGACGATTTAGGGATAAATAATCTAGGCCTACGTCGATTAAAAACTTTAATCTCTCGTTAACTTCTTTAAGT
>JAPLBX010000181.1:2526-4710 GCA_026392535.1 Actinomycetota bacterium | reverse complement strand
TCTTTTTAGCCAACGGTAAATGGGGAAGGTGTACCACTAACTAGCTAATTGAAAACCATCATAAAATGTAACATTAATAAGCCATATTAGTCGTTGTGTAATATTAATGATGTGTTATGCCAAAAATAAAAGACCGCCCTTACTCCCCATATACAAGAGATGCTCTGCAATTATTCGGTCAGCTAATCCGTGGGCTCGGATTGTCAAAAAACTCTCTACCTCAGAACTAGCAGAACGTATTGGCATTTCGCGAGCACTACTGCAACGGATAGAGAAGGGTAATCCGGGATGTTCGATAGGGGTTGTTTTTGAGGCCGCGGCTATTTGTGGCGTTCCGTTATTTGAATTAGATCAGCGCTCACTTGCTCGTAGCCTTGCTCATCAAAGTGCCAAGCTAGCCTTATTGCCACAATCCGTGCGCGTTAGTAAATTGGTGGTCAAAGATGCCTTCTGATGAAGCTACTCTGTAAATGAGGGAAGCAGGGATTGGGTGAGTCTTTGTTAATTGACCGAAACTTTGAGATGAGAGCGAATACGAATCATCCCCTGTGTATGGAGTTGACTAATCCTACCAGTGGTGAGGTTAAGTACCTCAGCAATTTCTCGGTACGAGAGATCCTCTTGGTAGTGCAGGGCCATGACCATTTGTTCTTTTTCGGGAAGCTTTTCTAGTACCTTGGCTAATTGGGCCGCAAACTGACTCATGGCCGTTTGATTGAGCGGGTCTGAGCTGCCATCGACGGGCATTAATTCATCCGATAACTCATCAATGGGCATTAGGTTAACCATGCCGTCCATAATGGAGTAATAGTCCTGCATCGATAAATCTGCGGACTGGGCAATTTCAACTTCAGTTGGGGCTCTGCCTAGTTCTTGTTCTAATTGCCGATTTAACTTTTCTAGGCGGCTCAGATCATCGCGTTGATTACGAGGCAGGATGTCATTTTTTCGACAAGAATCATAAATAGCGCCTTTAATGCGGGTCCTGGCATAAATTTCAAAACTCAAATTGGGCTGAGGTTGACATTAGCTGGCAGTTTAGATGCAACCTGGTACGCGATGCGTTTGACAAGAGGCATATGCTTGGCCATTTCATCGCCATAATTAACTTCTTGTGCATATGCTTTATTCATAACGTAATGTACCAGTTAATTCGTAATCGATTGCGTTAAATGCTTAAAAAAACCTGCTGGTAAAACAAATTCATTCGAAGGACCATCGGTGGGTGTGGAGACAGATAAATCGTCCGGGTCAATCACCACGCGCACAGCCTGAACTGCCTTTACCCATCCTAACATTTCTAATTCTAAACCCATGGCTGTTTGTGCTGCTTTTTGGAGCTTTTCAAAAGCCGCCTGAGCCGCATGGCCTCGGAATTGTATAAAGAAAATTGCCGAATCATGCCCATCGCACGAGATAAAGATGCAAACTCGGGGGACGCAATTAAGATACGCGAAACTGACTTACCAAAAAAATTCACGATGTTGAACTCTGGATCATTGGTTGGAAACAGAATGTAATCAAATTCTAGATGCAATTCTTTCAGACGATCGTCCAGGTTAGGCATTTTGGCTCGGCGGATCTCAAAGGCATGACGCAGTTTGGCAGCTGTGGCATACCAAAATTTTTCTTCTACTTGCTTGATCGATTTATTCAAGGTGACCGAGTTGGTAAACACTTGTCCTAAATCATACTTCGTTGGATATAAAAAGCCAGACATTGTGCGCCGCTCAGACAGGGGCACCTCATCGATCATCAGAATTTGATACCCCGCATTTTTTAGTGCGTGCGCTGTCCCGTGACCAATATGCACAACTGTATCGGGATCTAAGGCGCAGGCCAGGCAGATTACTTGATTCTTATCATCACCAAACATCGATCGCAGGCCATCGGCCTGGTCTAAACCAGCAGGTGTATTGACTGCGCTCATGGAGCCACTTTATTAAGCCAATCGCCTAAGTGGTCGGATAGGACGGCGGGTATTTGATCGTCATTGATCGATAAGTCATCCGAATACGAGCGTGAGCGCATTGCCCGATGTGACAGGTAGGCAATGTCTGGTTGACTTAAATCCTCAGGCACGCGCTGGCCATTGGATAGGAACATGAGCGGCAGATTGTTGCGAATCAAGCAATCGATAACCGGGGCTAATTGGGTCGCCTCATCAGTTTTGGTTATCACTGC
>JAPLBX010000181.1:0-2509 GCA_026392535.1 Actinomycetota bacterium | reverse complement strand
GGTAATGACCGCAGCTCCAATGCCAGGCATATCCTTTGCCCTAGCAGCTTGATTATGTAAGTGAATCACATCTTCTTGGGTACGCAAATCCGTCGTAGAACTCATCACTAAAATCCGAAAGGCATTGCGTGAGCCATCTTGGAGCATTTGTGACTGCTCGACCATGAGTGTATCGCGTTGGCTAACTCCAGCGGTGTCCAGCAAGATCACTTTGCGGCTGGATAAATCCCTGAGCTTGGCTGCTAAATCATCGCTATCCCTGAGGGATACAACGGGCAGGCCTAAGATCTTTGCAAAAACCTTTAACTGCTCTTGGGCTCCGATTCGGTAGGTGTCGGTGGTTAAGAGTGCGACTTGGTTGCGACCATAGCGCAAAACGCAGCGGGCGGCAATCTTAGCAACAGTGGTGGTTTTGCCAACGCCCGTTGGACCAATAAAAGCAAATACGCCACCTTGATCAAAGATACTAAAAGAATCAATCGTTCGGATGAGGCCAGCCACTTGTGAGCGAGCCTCTTGGAGTAGAGTTTGAAAATTATTCGAGCTCGGTAGGTTCTTGACAATATCTGCGCAGAGCTTGGGTGAGAAACCGACGTTTAATAAATGTTTGACGATTTCAGCATGCGGCGCAGTTTCTTGTTGCATGGAGCTCCAAAAGCTCCCCGCAACGTGGGACTGTAGGAGCTGCTTCACCTCTGAGATCTCGGAGAGTAGCTGTTCAACATTGGAGGATGGCGCAAGACTTGCCGCTTTTTCGGAAGGAGCAGCCGGCGCGGCAGGACTAGTCTTAGACAGAGTTGGGAACTGCGCAGGTTGGATTATTTCCTCATGAGGCTGGTATACCTGAGGCTCTTGTCGTGCTTGGCTTTGCTTACGCTTTTTATTCTGCAGCGCGTCCGCAACCGAGATAGGTGTAATGGCTGCGTCATTCGAGCGCGCCCCAAGACTGATTGGACGAACGGTATCCGCTGCCACTTTACTCTTTAAATTAGCGGCGTTGAGTTCTTCAAAACGCGACTCCGTACTTTCACTACGAAAATCTCGGCCAGCGTCTCGATTCTCCTCCCGCAAAGCGTCAGAGGAGCTATCGACATATTGGATAGATCTTCCGGGGTAATGGCAAGAATCTCTACCCCTTGGTCGGTATCCTTGGTCGATAGCACCATGGCGTCTGGCCCCATTTTGGCCTTGACCATTTTGAGGGCTTCTGCGGTATTGGAGGCGGTGAATTTTTGTGGGCCCATGATTGACTCCGTTTAGGTATTTTTAGGTATTACTGGTTTGGGCACAAAGTACCCGTTGAAAAGTTAAATTGGCGGTTGGCGGTAATTCATTCATCGAGATCACAATCGCTTGTGGACAGACTCTTCTTGCAATGCGTGAAAAGGTCATTCGGGCTCTTGACCCACTAATAATAACTGGCGGTAAATTGTTATTTTCCATTTCTGCAACACCATTAATGACTTCCTCACCAAACATTCTAGCAAGAGATGGCTCGATCAGTCCGTCGCTGGCAATGGCGGCACTTCCGATGGACTGTTCAATTAGTCTTTCAAATTCGGGTTGCACACCTAAGACCTTATAGTCCAGCTCATCCCCAAAGGTGCTCTGGACAATGGTGCGACGAAGAGCATAGCGAATATGCGGGAGCATATCAAGGGGGTCTGGGAACTTGGCGGCGTTCTCACTGGCAATCTCCAAAATGGTGCGTAAATCTTTAATGGGCACGTTTTCATCCAGAAGTAGCTGTAGGATGCGTTGCAAGATGCTCACGGTGACAACCTTCGGAATGACATCTTCGATGAGCTTGGGGTATGTCATTTTGAAATGATCGAGTAAGTCCTGCGTCTCTTGCCTACCTAATAGTTCACTCGCGTGTTTACGAATTAAGTGATCGAGGTGAGTAGCCATCACTACTGCGGGCTCAACCACGGTATATCCTTTAGAAATCGCTTCATCTCGGATTTCTCGGTCAATCCAAATAGCCGGCATGCCAAAGGTCGGATCTTTAACTTGCACGCCTGGAATGGGGTCTATGCCGGATGGTTGAATTGCCAGGAGTTTATCCGGCAGAATTTGTCCACGACCGATTTCTGCGCCGTACAAGAGCACCCGGTAAGTTTCTGCCGGCAGTTGCAGATTATCCCGAATGTGTACAGACGGCGTTAAAAAGCCGACTTCCGTAATAAACTTGCGCCGAATTGCCCGAATCCGTTTAATGAGGTCACTCTCATCACCCAAATCGACTAAAGCAATGAGTCGGTATGGCAGCTCAAGGCTGAGTGGCTCAATAATCGGCACGTCCTTCCAAGCCAGATCTTCCTTGTCGGGTGCGGTAATGGCATCCATTTGCGCTTGGGATGACTTTTTGAGCGTATTTCTGCGCTGGAAGTAGGCCAGGCCTGCAAAAAGGAGGGCAAAGCTTAAGAAGATGAAATGGGGCATACCCGGAATGACGCCTAAAATCGCTAGCACAATCGCAACGACGATGAGGGCATTGGCATTGGCC
>JAPLBX010000080.1:488-2656 GCA_026392535.1 Actinomycetota bacterium | reverse complement strand
GCCAATTAAGGACTTTGGATTCCAAACTTATTCAATCTTTGATATCGAACAATTTAGCTATTTTTGGATTAGATTTCAAGACTACTTCAGTAGAGCTTCTCTCACATCGCTGGAGCAATAATGAAGAGGTTGTGGAATTACGAGTGACAGACAATCGATCCAAATACATGATCCAGTCTAAATCTGACGAACAAACAATTACTGAGGGAACAATTGCAGAACAAACAATTACTGAGCAAACAATTGCAGAACGGGGCGAAGAGACTTGGCTAGTTTCATTGGAAAAAGTGGGGCAGAAGTGGTTGATTGCAAATGCTCAATCAGCACTAGACGACCGTTGAGACAACTTCGGTAATGGTTGGATGGTTCCAAGTGAATCCAGCGTTGCGTAATTTGGTTGGCAGAACTTTGACGCCACCAATAATTTCAGTTGAGAATTCACCAAGCACAATCTTGAGGGCAAAACCTGGCACAGCAAGCAAAGTCGGGCGCTTTAGTGCTTTGCCCAAAGCAATTGTCACTTCGGCATTTGTTGCGGGATTAGGAGCCGTCAAATTGACTGGACCAGAAATGTCATTGGTCAAAAGGAAATCTATAGCCCGGACTTCATCAGCGATTGAGATAAAAGACCAGTACTGATTGCAACCAGCGATTTTTCCACCAAGGCCAAGTTTTAAAAGTGGCAGTAATTTTGCGAGTGCTCCACCTCGATGTGTGAATACAAGTCCAGTTCGCAAAAGAACAACTCGAACTCCACCGGATTTAAGGCTCATTGCGGCCGATTCCCAAGCCTGCACAACATCGGAAAGAAACCCAGTTCCCTTGGCCGAAGTCTCATCTACTTGCAATGCACCGCGATCTCCATAAAAACCTATTGCTGACGAATTGAGTAGAACTTTTGGCTTTATTGCCATGGAGTTAATCGCATTGACCAAGGTTGAGGTGGCATCTAATCGAGAATTCAAAATCTCTTTTTTATATGAATCAGTCCAACGCCTATCTCCAACGCCAGCACCTGAGAGATTAATGACTGCGTCAATTATGCCAAGTTGTGAGACATCTAATTCATGCTTGGATGGATTCCAGGTTACTTCGCCAGAATTTGTGGTTGGTTTTCTTACCAAGCGGATGATTTCGTGACCATCAGCTTTAAGGTGAGAAACTAAAGCACTACCTATTAGGCCTGAAGCACCGCTAATCAAAATTCTCATGGTCTAAGCCTCACTTAAAACCAGACTTTTTGCCATTCGAACTAAATGTCGAATACGCCACTTTCGAGACGTTTCTTCAAAGCGACTAGATAGCGAGCTGCATCAGCACCATCTACGAGTCTGTGATCGTAGGTGAGTGATAGGTAAACCATATGTCGAACTGTGATTGAATCACGGCCGTCGGTGTCTGTGACAACAACTGGACGTTTAACAATTGCACCTAACCCCAAGATTGCAACCTGTGGTTGGTTGATGATTGGCGTGTCAAACAGTGCGCCACGACTTCCAGTGTTTGTCAAAGTGAAAGTTCCACCTGAAAGTTCGTCTGGTGAAACTTGGCCAGTGCGAGTGCGTTCTGCCAAATCGCTAATGTTTCGAGCCAAGCCTGACATTGAAAGGTCACCAGCATTTCTAATTACTGGGACTAACAAACCTTTATCAGTGTCAACTGCAATCGCTAAGTGTTCTGAATCGTGATAAGTGACAGTTCCAGATTCAACGTCAATAGACGCGTTAAGCACTGGATGTGACTTCAAAGTGTCAACAATTGCTTTGGCAAAAAATGGCATGTAAGAAAGCTTGACACCTTCACGGGATTCGAATGAAGTTTTGTTCCGCTCGCGCAAAGTTACGATGTTAGATACATCAACTTCGGCAACTGAAGTTAATTGAGCACTCGACTGCAAACTTTCGACCATGCGAGTTGCAATAACTTTGCGTAGGCGGGAAAGTTTCTCGGTTCGACCGCGCAAAGCAGTGTCGGCTTGAGTTTGAGTTGCCGCTGGGGCTGAAGCAGTAGGGGTTGCAGTTGGAGCTGCGACCGAACCACCAGATTGACGTGCTTCAACAATTGCAAGAACATCTTGCTTGCGAATCCGTCCGCCAACGCCACTTCCTTTAACTGTTGCTAGATCAACACCATTTTCAGCGGCGATTTTGCGAACAAGTGGAGTTACG
>JAPLBX010000080.1:0-460 GCA_026392535.1 Actinomycetota bacterium | reverse complement strand
GTTACGTATGCATCAGAATTCTCTAAATCATTTGATGCAACTGGAGCTTGGAAAACTGGTGCTGCTGCAGGCACATTAACTGGTGCTGCAGGAGTTACAGGTGCAGGTGCTGCTGGAGCTGCAGCTTGTGCAGGTACGCCGCCGGTTACGGCGATAACTGCAAGTACTGATCCGACTGGTACGGTGGAATCTTCACCAACCAAAATCTGTGTGATGGTTCCCGATGCTGGTGAAGGAATTTCGGTATCAACTTTGTCGGTTGATATTTCAAGTAGAGCTTCGTCGGCTGCAACTGTGTCGCCAACTTGCTTAATCCAGCGTGTGATAGTTCCCTCGGTAACGCTTTCTCCAAGTGCTGGAAGAATTACATTGACTGAGCTAGTTGAAACTGATTCGGAGTTCGAAACTGAATCAGATGCAGAAACTGGTGTTGATGGCATTTGTACCTCCGGAGCGGCAT
>JAPLBX010000086.1:7533-11582 GCA_026392535.1 Actinomycetota bacterium | reverse complement strand
TTCGTACATTTGTTTTGTTTGCAATAAGTATTTCGTTCCAAAGATCACCTGCGGACGATGCAATTCGTGTTAAGTCGCGCAAACCTTGACCGCTTACTGATAAAGAATCTGCCGATAAATCATTGAGTTGTTTTGCTAAAACTGTAGCTAAAATTTGAGGCAAGTGGCTTGTAAACGCAACCGCCTTATCGTGAACATCTCCGGGCATAGTTAAAGCAATGGCGCCACAATCAAGTACTACTTGTTCAACGCGCTGTAGATGTTCAGCCTTCGTTCCTTTTTGTGGTGACAAGATCCACAAACGGTCTTTAAAAAGGTCGTATGTTGCGTTCTGAAAACCACTTTTTTCTTTTCCAGCCATGGGATGTGTTGAAACCCAATTGGCAATTTTCTGTCCATTTGATTCAACCTCAACTAAAGGTTGGGTCATAACTGAGCCAACATCTATCAATGTAGCATCTGGAAATGAACGATTACTGTCCTTTATGACTTGTGCAACAGCAGTTGGTGGCACGGCGACAATTACGACATCAGGATCGATCATGTCTACTGTTTGAAGTTTTAAAAAGGATCGCGCATCGCACTGGATGTCATTTGAAGCATCCTCTAGGCACACTTGGTGGCCAGAATCGTTCAACGCCAAACCTATAGAGCAACCGATCAGGCCAGCACCGCGAATTAGAACCTTCATTGAGCTAAGTCCCGCCTCAGCACTTCCGCCCCGCGCAGGTAGACATGCTGAATATCGGCTAATTTGCTATCGCTATGAAAAGTAATCAGAGCCCGAATAGTCAAAGGCAAGGAATCTTGGATGTCGAGCTCAACTGCACAGATAAGAGGAACGTCTCCTAGGCCTAGGTCCCGTGCAGAAGCAGCTGGGAATCTCGAGTGAATATCCGGTGTGCAGGTGAAAAGAATCGAGACCAGATCCTCATGCTCAACCGCGTTGCGAACAAGCATCTCTCTGACCATTTCTATGGTCGCAGAATCCACCTCATCGGAGCTATCGCTCACTACACGGGTGGCACCTCGGATGGCTCGAACACGGGATGTCATAGCCATAGTTTAGTCGAAGATTCGTTGCAGCGACTCAAAATTGCTATGAATTTATGTTGATAAATAATTAAGAATAGAAATCCTTTAATGTCCTTCATCGTGCATCCCATTGCGGCGAAGAGTCCTTTTATCGATAAATCGCAGAGTATTTGCCGCTGTGAAAAGTCTATAAATTTGTAATATTCGTTGGTGACTATAAATATATTTGTTTACAAATTTGTAAATTAACAATCAAAATCTTGCGATAAGCTCTTAATCTCAACATCGGTCAATTCTCGAGTCTGCCCCGGCGCCAAACTATCGAGGCCTAATCCCCCGATATGGGTGCGAATTAAACGCTCAACTGGGTGCCCAATGGCAGACAACATCCGGCGGACGATGCGGTTGCGGCCGCTGTGGATTACGACCTCAATAAGACTGCTATCTGCCGAATTACCCTTAAGAATGGCCCGGTCACATTTGATATGACCATCTTCAAGTTCAACCCCTTCAAGCAGCTGGCGAATCCCCTTTGGATCGAGCTTGCCAGAGACTTTTGCCATGTAGGTCTTTTGGACTTCGTATTTGGGGTGTGAAAGCCTTTGAGCAAGATCCCCATCGTTAGTGAGAATGATCAAACCTTCAGTCATCTCATCCAACCGGCCTACGTGGAATAACCGCTCGGAGTAATCTCCCACAAACTGCCCTAAATGTCGCTTTTCTGGGTCGGACATCGCGCTAACTACCCCAGTCGGTTTATTGAGAGCAACTACAAGAATATGCTCTCTTTTGAGCAATAGAACCCCATCTACCCGTATTTCATCAGTCAAACTCGCACGTGTGCCTAATTCGGTCACAATTTCGTCATTTAAGCTCACTCGACCAGCTGAGATCAATATTTCGCAGTATCGTCTGCTGCCGACCCCGGACTCGGCCATTAATTTCTGTAGACGAATTTGCTCCATAAGACTAAATATATACTTTAGAGTTCGTCAAAATCGGTAAAATCTGCTGATATATCAGGTAGGAGTCCAGCAATTTCAGGCAAATCCGTCAGATTATTGACACCCAATTTCTCTAGGAAGAGTGCTGTTGTTCCGTATAAAAGCGCTCCGGTGTCATGATCTGTCTTAACTATTTCAATTAACCCACGATTCTCGAGCGTTTTAACCACGCCATCCACATTGACTCCTCGAATAGCTGAGATTCTCGCCCGCGTAACGGGCTGCTTATAGGCAACAACCGCTAGGGTTTCAAGCGAAGCCTGGGTCAATCTAGCTACTTGGCCGTCTCGGACGTATCTTTCGATCCACGCTCCCAATTCGGGCTTGGTGTAGAACCTGTAGCCACCAGCAACACTTCTAATCTCTATTCCGGATGATTCAGAATTGTATTTTTTCACTAAAAAATCGAATGCTGCGTCTATTTTGTCTACAGTTAACCCAAGCGTTGAGGCTAAGGTAATTGATGTCAGCGGCTCATCAGAAATTAGCAAAAGGGCTTCCACCAGGGCATTAATATCAACGTTTTCGTTCAATAATGTCTCGTTTAGCACTTCATTATCAGTCATTTTCTGCACTTTCTGTCTCATCGATGAACTCTTCGGTTTCAATGCTTTCTACATCTAAATCTTCTGAACCGATCCACCTTATAGTCAATTCACCTAAGGCGACGCTCTGTTCAAATGAAATCAGTCTCTCCCGATAAAGCTCTAGAACTGCCAGGAACCTGGCCACAATGACCATTGTGTGCTCAGCATCGGCTACTAAGGTGCGAAATGTCGTGATTTTTCGCCTTTTTAAAGTGGCAGCTATTGAAATTGCCTGTTCACGAACACTCACGAGTGGATTGTGAAGGTGGGTAAGACCAATTTCGGGGGCTGTAGGGGCCGGAGCCATGGCAGAAATAGCTATTGAAGCCAGCTGTTCGGCGCTAATTGATACCAAAACCTCTGGTAACAAGGACCTATATGGCTCCTCAAGGGCCACATCCCGATAGAAACGATGAGATTCGGCTTCCATATCAGCAGCGAAAATGGACGCAACCTCTTTGAACGCTTTGTACTGCAATAAACGGGCAAAAAGGATGTCTCTAGCCTCTAGAACGGCTAAGTCCTCCTCATCCTCCACTTCCCCGCTAGGAAGCAACCTGGCCGCTTTAAGGTCCAATAAAGTTGCTGCGATCACCAAGAACTCAGTGGCCTCGTTCAGATTCCAATTTACGCCTTGAACTTTGATATGGGCAATAAATTCATCGATAACTTCATGGAGGGCCAAAACCGGGACTTCGAGCTTTTGTTTAGAAATGAGGTGCAAGAGCAGGTCAAATGGGCCTTCGAAATCTGCCAAACGCACGCGAAATTGATTCGAAGGGTTTTCTTCGATTTCAACGGTGGGGCTAGAGGTCACGGGCGGACAATAGTTGCATCTGTCCAATTGGCGAACTCGCCTCTTGTGCAAGAGTGCATCTCTGCCATACTCTCTACCTAGCGATACATCTAGAAGAATTTATAAAGAGAAAAGGTTTTATCGACAAATGACCATTTCGTTGGACGAATGGCTCTCATATAAGCCAAAAAAACCAAAAGCAAAAGCAGACGTTGGTCCTGCAAGCGTGCTTTCTATTTTTAATCAAAAAGGTGGAGTTGGTAAAACAACTTCTACTATCTCTATCGGTGCTGCATTAGCAGAATACGGACGCAAAGTTCTCGTCGTTGATTTCGACCCACAGGGTTCATTAACTGTCGGCCTGACTGGAAACCATGAAATATCACCTTCGGTTTACGATCTAATTGTCGGCGGCGTTACTACCCAAGAAGTAATTTTGAAAACGCGAGTTCCCGGATTGGATTTATTGCCAGCTGGAATTGACCTTGCTGCTGCGGAGGCTTGGCTGTTCAATGAAGTTGGACGTGAATATGCACTACAACGTGCACTGGCTCCAGTTGTCAAGGATTATGACTACATTCTGATTGATTGCCTTCCATCTCTTGGTTTGCTCGCGATCAATGCATT
>JAPLBX010000086.1:0-7485 GCA_026392535.1 Actinomycetota bacterium | reverse complement strand
ATTATCTGTTAGCCAGGGTTTAATCATTCCGTTGCAGTGCGAGTTCTATGCACTAAAAGGATTGGCGTTACTTCAAGAAACTTTGGAAAAAGTTCAATCTCGTATCAACCCAAATCTTGAAGTCAAAGGTATCTTGCCGACTCGGGTTGGTCGTTCAACGCATCACCGCGATGTATTAGAACTAGTCATCCAAGGTTTTGGTGAAACTGTTTTTCACACAATCATCCCTGACACAATCAAAATTAGTGATTCGACTATGGCTGCACAACCGATTACAAGTTATGCATCTTCTTCAAATGCGGCTGAGGCATATCGCCATGTTGCTGCTGAATTAATTGAAAGAATTGAAGGTAAAAAATGAGTAAGCGTCCTGCCCTACCAGGTGCGGAAGAACTATTCCGCCGTACTGCCACTCCAATCCGTCCAGACGTAAATCAAACTCCGACTGTCTCAGCTGTACCAGACGTAGAGATTGACGATTCCACTCCTAATGCGATGGAAGGTGGAGTTCGCCCCGTTGCAGTAACTGGAAGACGTCGCCGTGGCGCCGGAAGACCAACCGGTCGAATTCGTCACGAAGAAAAAATCACCGTTTATGTTTCACCTGAAGAATTGATTGAGCTCGAACAAGCTCGCTTGACCTTGCGGGGAACACATGGAATGGCGGTCGATCGTGGAAGAATTGTTCGAGAAGCTATTGCAGTTGTTGTGGCTGATCTTGAATCACGCGGAGGCGATTCCGTTCTAGTGCGCAGACTTAAAGGCCTTTAATTACCGTTGCGCACGCGGATGTGATGTTGCATAAACCTCACGCAACCTCTGTGCGGTGATTAGTGTGTATATCTGAGTTGTAGTCACAGAAGCATGACCGAGTAACTCTTGCACAACTCTTAAATCTGCCCCGCCCTCAAGCAAATGAGTTGCGAAACAATGCCGCAACGTATGTGGTGAAACCGTTTCTTTTAATTTTGCTAATTCTGCACATCGACGAACTGCATTGAAAGCCGAGTTTCTAGACAACTGATTACCTTGCTTATTAATGAATAAGAAATTTGTCGTCTTTTTCATAAGAATGGGTCTAGCTCTAACAAGGTATTTATCCAGAGCCGCAATGGCATGGCTTCCAACCGGTACAACTCTGGTTTTACCACCCTTGCCGAGTAAGCGGACACTTTCATTCGATCGATCAAAATCCGCAATGCTTAGGCCTACTACTTCACTGACGCGTGCACCTGTCGAATATAGAAACTCAACTAGCGCGTTGCACGTAGTAGACCGGGTTTTCGTCCGAGGTCTTCAGCGCATCTACCAAGCGAATAGTTTGTTCAACAGAAAGCGCCTTGGGTAATTTTGATGGTAATTTCTGGGTCACAAAACCAGTGGTTGCATCAATGGTCACCCACTTCTCACGCAAGGCAAACTTATGCAACCCTCGTACCGAAGCAAGCATTCTTTGGATTGAAGTCCTGGAGTACTGACCTGTGCTAATGCTTTGTTGGAAATCATAAGTCGACTCTTCGTTAATGTTTTGAATAGCATTAACTTGTTTTAGCTCTAGAAAGGATGAATAAATCTTCAAATCTTTTTCGTAGGCGATTAATGTATTAGAACTCAATTGACGCTCAACTTTTAAGTGGCTCAAATACTCTTTGATTTGATTACCTATTTGCATATCGCGCAGATTAACTTAAGAACTATTGTTCGAAAACGCGATTTGTAGCAATGAGATGTTCCCGCAGGGGCCAAGCCGCGTCTGCAGGTCGCAATTTATCCAAGTCCAGAGATTTATATGCAGTCAACGCTAGAACTGCAGTCGGGCTAGCTAAATCCCCGGAAACGATCGCATCCAAAAGTATTGAGATTGGTAACCATCTTGGTTCTAACTCTGATTCCTCTGCATCCAAGTTGGACGCATCAAAACCCTGAAATGTTAGGTCTCGGGCCAGAAATATTCTCACTGCTTCGGAGGAAGATCCTGGTGAGGTGCAAAAATCGCAAAGCACAGACCAATTTTGTGCAGTGTATCCAGTCTCTTCTAACAATTCCCGCTTAGCAGCTTCAATTGGCGATTCGTTGGGAAAATCGAGTAAGCCCGCTGGGATTTCAACCAAATTTGCACCAACAGGATGCCTATATTGGTGAATTGTTAATACCTCTTCGTTCTCGTTCAACGCAAGAATTGCCACCGCACCCATATGTTGCAAGTAGTCCCGGGTTAGTTCGTGATCCCCGAGCTTGAAAGTATCTTTGATAATCGCCCAAATTTTCCCTGTGTACTCAACAGAAGTCCTTGAGACAGGTAATTTTCTGATTTGATCAATCATGCTATTTAGAGAGAGCTGCTTTAATCAAGCCTCTAAAAAGTGGGTGGGCTTGAGTTGGACGTGACTTGAATTCTGGATGCGCCTGCGTTGAAACGTAATACGGGTGCACATCAGCTGGCAATTCGACAAACTCGACTAGTTTGCTATCAGGTGATACCCCAGAAAACCTGAGTCCTGCTTTATCCAAGTCGTCACGGTAAGCGTTATTAACTTCGTAACGATGGCGATGGCGTTCCTCAACTTTTTCAGAGCCGTAAGTATTGGCAATAACACTTCCGGCAGTGAGGTGAGCAACGTAGGAACCGAGTCGCATTGTGCCGCCCATGTCTCGCTGGCCTGAAACAACGTCATGCTGATCATTCATTGTGGCAATTACTGGGTTGGCGCTCTCTGGATCAAACTCTGCGCTGGCAGCATCTTTGATTCCTAAAACATTTCGTGCGTACTCAATAACCATGCACTGCAAGCCAAGACAGATACCAAGTGTCGGAATCTTGCTTTCACGAGCGAATTTCAGCGCGCCGAGCTTTCCTTCTATGCCACGCACTCCAAATCCGCCAGGAACCAGCACAGCGTCAACATCAGAGAGTGCTTCCTTAGCTCCTTCGGGAGTTTCACATAAGTCTGAGGCCACCCATTTGATATTCACGCGGCAGTCGTTTGCAAAACCACCTGCGCGCAATGCCTCCGTGACAGATAAGTAAGCGTCCGGCAAATCAATATATTTTCCGACTAACGCCACTGTGACAGAATGTTTAGGTTGATGAACCACTCGGAGCAGTTCGTCCCAACTGGTCCAGTTAACGTCTTTGAAAGGCAACCCCAGTTTGCGAACAATGTAACTATCCAAACCTTCAGAATGTAAAACCTTTGGAATGTCGTAAATACTTGGAGCATCTGATGCCGCAACTACAGCAGATTGATCTACGTCGCACATCATCGAAATTTTACGTTTAATAGCTTCAGGAACTTCACGGTCGCAACGCAAAACCAATGCATCCGGTTGAATACCGAAACTTCTTAGTGCGGCAACGGAATGTTGGGTTGGTTTTGTCTTTAATTCACCCGAAGGTCCAATGTATGGCAATAGCGAAACGTGGATAAAGAAAGCATTTTCACGGCCAATATCGTGACGCACTTGGCGGGCTGCTTCAATGAACGGTAAAGATTCAATATCTCCGACGGTGCCGCCAATTTCTGTAATTACGACGTCGACATCTTCCGTTCCCATTGACCTAATGCGAGATTTGATTTCATTTGTGATGTGTGGGATTACTTGGACTGTGTCGCCTAAATATTCACCGCGACGTTCCTTAGCAATAACTTGCGAATAAACCTGACCGGTGGTCACATTTGCATTAGCAACAAGATTCACATTCAAGAAACGTTCATAATGGCCAATATCTAAATCTGTTTCAGCGCCGTCTTCCGTAACAAACACTTCCCCATGTTGAAAAGGGTTCATAGTGCCCGGGTCAACATTCAAATAGGGATCGAGTTTTTGCATGGTGACTCGCAGTCCACGCGCAGTAAGGAGGTTTCCAAGACTTGAAGCCGTCAAACCTTTACCAAGACTTGAAGCGACGCCGCCAGTTACAAATATGTGTTTAACTTCTCGAGCTGTGCTCAATTTTTAACTCCCGCGAACCAGATGTGCGGCGGGCAAACCCGCCTGTCCACGGGGGTTCAGAGTAACACCTGTGGGCGTAATAGGTTCAAACCACACAACTGCCTGAGCGATTTTCCTGAGATTTTTTGGCTTATTTGAGTTTTTTCTTGAAGTCCTGAGCCATCTGAATCAACTCACCGGCATGGGCTGTGGCAGATTGCGAACCCTCAAGGCCAGCGAGCATTCGAGAAATTTCTGAGATTCTTTCAGAATCCTCCAGGTTTCTAATAGTTGTCTGTGTGACAAGACCGTCAGAGGCTTTTGACACATTGATGTGTTGATCAGCAAAGGCAGCTATCTGCGGCAAGTGAGTTACAACTAGAACTTGCGACAGTTTGCTAAGCATCGTCAATTTTTCACCAACCGAAATCGCCGCCGCTCCAGCTACCCCTGCATCTACTTCGTCGAAAATCAAAACTGCGGGGCTGTTCGCAGACAAGAGAGCAACTTCGAGTGCAAGCATGACTCGCGAAAGTTCACCGCCTGAAGCGGCACTTGCAATAGGTTGGAATTTCATTCCAGGGTTTGCGTTGAATAAAAATTCAACTTTGTCTTGTCCGAATTCATTTATTTCCGTTTTAGAGATATCAGTTGCGAATTGGGCGGACGGCATCGCAAGCTCGCGAATTTCACGTGTCACAATTTCAGAGAACTGATCTGCAGTTACCTTACGCATCTCAGTCAAATCATTCGCGAACTCCCTGCAAACTCTCTCATTTTCGAGAACGCGCTCTTGCAATTTCTTCAACTCTATTCCCTCTGGGTCTATTAGAGTCAATTGGCGTCTTGAAGTGTTGGCCCAAGCAATCAAAGAATTCTCGTCTGGACCATGGCGAAGTAAGAGGGCCTTTATTTGCCGTTGGCGCATCATCAAGGTGTCGAGGTCGTCACCATCGCTTTCTAGCCTCGACAATTCAGAATTAAGTTCCACTTCCAAATCCGCAATCTCATTTGAGATGCTTGATAATTGGTTGTGAATGCGACTCAAACCTGTATCAGAATTAAGCCTTTCAAGCGCCTGCCTCGCGAGTTTCAAAGAGCCGGAAACTGAAGAGTCGTCACTTTGAATTGCCAGTAAAGCAGTAGAGATTGCACTTTTGAACTCTTCTTTGCGACTAACTCGCTCAACAGTCTGCGCAATCTCAGCAACGTCACCCTCTGCCACGTTTAGTGAATCAAAAACCGATAGGTCTGCCTTTATGCTTTCGGCATTAGCTAAAAGTTCCTTGCGAGTTTTTTCAAGTCTTGCTAATTCAGCTATTCCAGAGCGCCAATCAGCATATGCGCCATTGAATTTGGTCAACACATTATTCAAATCAACACCACCGAAAGTATCAAGTAATTCTCGATGGGTTTGGGATTTGAGCAATCGCAAACTGTCATGTTGACCATGAATGGCAAGCCAAAAACTGCTTAGATCTTCCAAAGTGGCTGCAGGGAATGGTCGACCGCCAATAGCAGTCTTTGCACGCCCATTGCTAGGAAATGTACGGGAAATCAACATGAAACCATCATCGACTGAAATACCTAATTCAGAAATATGTTTTCTAAGACTGTCTCTCTCGATGGAAACCGATGCATCAACTGTGACGTTTGCGTCCGGCATAACACCGACGACTGATGGTTTCTCGCCACGCAAGATCCGCACAGCATCAAGTAAAAGTGTTTTACCAGCACCAGTCTCGCCAGTAATTGCGACAAAACCAGGTTTGAAATCTATTTCAGCTTCAGAAATCAAACCTAAATCGCGAATGCGAATAGTTTCAAGCATTGTCAGATTCTCGCCAGGATGTAGTAGGTAACCGGAACTTCTTCACAAGCCGATCGGCGAAAGAAGTGGAATGAATTCGAGCGAATTGCAGCTCTTGAGAACTTCCGGTAACAATAACCAGATCTCCCTCAACCAATTCGAAATTTCGTCTTCCATCTAGAGTGATTGTTGCTTTTGTTGAAAGAATCTCGCTTTGAAGTCTTGAAGAAGGATCAAACACAAGTGGACGGGCGAACAAAGCATGAGCCGCAACTGGCACAGTGATTATCGCTTTGGTATTTGGCCAAAGAATTGGGCCTCCCGCGCTGAATGCATAAGCAGTTGATCCAGTCGATGTGGCCACTATCAAACCATCGCCTGAGAAAGCCATCAAAACCGTATTGTCTACCGAAACCCTAAGCTCAGTCATCAGCTCAGGTGGAACTTTTTCTATTGCCGCGTCATTAATTGCAAAACTTTCAAAAACAGTTTTGGAACCACGAAGAACCTTAACGTCGATGATTGTTCTTGTCTCAATCTCCCACTTTTTATGAACGATCGCCTCTACGGCTGAGGAGATATCTGTAACTTCAGCTTCTGCAAGAAATCCAACTCTCCCGAGATTGATTCCAAGAATGGGGATTCCAATACCGTAAACCATCTCAACGGCTTTCAAAATTGTGCCGTCGCCACCAAGTACAACGACCATTTCACAATCGGAAACCAGCGTAGATTTTTCTGGCGTAAGCTCAACTGTGTCGATTTGAAAATCGCCCAACTCTTTCGTTAACTGTTTGAAGAGGTCTTGAACAAGTTCCCGTTCACTGTGGAGAACAATTCCAATTTGCCTGGTCATTGGGGTCCTTCCTCTATGGCTAACGAAACTAGCGCCTCAATCTCGTGCCTATCCTTGCAGACTTCACCACGTTGTAACCACACAAAATACTCAACATTTCCTGACGGCCCTGGCAGCCCACTAGCTTTGACGCCCTTTAGGCCTAGTCCTAGCGCTTGGGCGGCTTCTATTACAGATGTCACTGCTGACTTTCGTAGCTCAGGCTCTTTCACGACTCCGTCGCCTACGAATTCCCGACCCACTTCAAATTGTGGTTTAACCATCAGCAGCATTTGAACATTTGGAGTCCCAACTTCACAAAGCGCTGGCAAAACCGTCTTCAATGAAATAAACGACAGATCTGAGACAACACGGCTTGGGGATTGTGAAATGTTTACTTTCTTCAGAAACCTAATGTTGGTTCTTTCAAGATTTTCAACTTTAGGATCTTGTCTTAATTGCCAAGCAAGTTGCCCATATCCAACATCAACAGCGATTACTTTTTCGGCTCCTCTTTCTAAGCAAACTTGCGTGAATCCCCCGGTACTTGCACCTGCGTCAAGGACTATTTCGTCATTGATTGTGAAACCTTGATCTTCAAATGCTTCTAGGGCGCTAAGTAATTTGATAGCACCGCGAGAAACCCATTTTGAATTTTGCGATTCGCGTACCACTATTGAAATTTCGTTATTTACTTGCCGAGATGACTTGTTGCTAACAACTCCATCAACGATGACAAAACCATTAATGATCATCTCTTGCGCATGTTCGCGAGAACGAGCTAATTTTCGACGCACTAACTCTGCGTCAAGCCGCAATAACATTAAATTTATGACAAATCAGAAAGGGTGTCTTGCAAGCGACGGTGAATGTCTTCAAACAAAAGTTGTTTTTCCTCAGTGGACAA
>JAPLBX010000117.1 GCA_026392535.1 Actinomycetota bacterium | reverse complement strand
GTTGACCGCCTAACAGGACGGGCAACTGAGAGTGCTGAAGTAATCCAAAGTCGGCTCGAAGTGGCCAAGATTGAACTTGCCGCAGAGTCAGAATTCGACATTTCACTCATAAATCATGAGGTCGAAACCACCGGGCGTGAGTTGTTAGACTTCGCCCGCTCTTAAAGCTCCTATATTTGTGAGGTTCAATGTCCGGCACTACCGCTCGTCCAGAAGGTATTACAAACCCACCAATCGATGAACTAATCGAATTGGCAGACACCAAATACCAACTAGTGATTTACGCAGCAAAGCGTGCTCGTGAGATCAATGCTTACTACGGTCAATTGGAATCAGGCGCATTCGAAAACGTTGGACCATTGGTTCCAGCAGAACGCACTGAAAAGCCAATGTCCATCGCATTGCGAGAACTTGAAGCAGGAAAACTTCAATTCCGTCCTGCTGAAGAAAACTAATGTCAACTGCCGCCGGCAGCTCCAGCATTGTTGTTGGAGTTACCGGTGGCATTGCTGCATTTAAAGCTGTTGAAACTATTCGACTTCTTAGCGAAGCTGGATACAACGTTGAAGTAATCGCAACAAAATCAGCTTTGCAATTTGTTGGTGAAGCAACTATGGCTGCACTTTCTGGAAATGAAGTTCATACAGATGCTTGGGCCGAAGTGCACAATGTTCCGCACGTTAACCTTGCAAGAAATGCAAGTGCAATTGTGGTTGTGCCGGCCACTGCTGATTTCATGGCACGGATGACTCACGGTCGCGCTGACGATATTTTGACTGCGACCATTTTGACGGCAACTTGTCCAATCATTTTGGCACCCGCTATGCATACTGAGATGTGGGAAAACTCCGCGACCGTTGAAAATGTTGCAACTTTGCGCAAGCGCGGAGTAGTGGTGCTTGAACCAGGTGTTGGACGGCTTACCGGAGTTGATACTGGCAAAGGTAGATTGAGCGAACCTAGTGAAATCGCACTTGCTGTGAATCATGCTCTTAGTAGAGATGGTGATTTTGCGGATCTTGCCGGCAAACACATTGTTGTGACAGCTGGTGGAACCCGCGAGGCTATTGACCCAGTTCGCTTTATCACGAATAGATCTAGTGGCAAACAAGGATTCGCAATCGCAACAGTTGCTGCTGTGCGCGGTGCAAGAGTGACTTTAATTAATGCAAACTCAACTTTGGCAGTTCCAGCTGGGGTTGATGTGGTGAATGTTGAAAGTGCTAGTGAATTACGTAGAGCAGTATTACAACATATAGCTAAAGCCGATGCACTGGTCATGACAGCAGCGGTAGCAGATTATCGTCCAAGCGAAGTGGCTAAAACCAAGATTAAGAAATCAATAAAGAATTTGGAACAAATCGAGTTAACTGAAAATCCAGATATATTGCGCGAAGTTGTGGAACTCAAGAAGCCGAATTTCACTGTCATTGGTTTTGCAGCTGAGACAGGCGACGACAAACAAAGTGCACTGGATTACGGCCTTACCAAATTAGCTGCCAAAGGCGTGGACGCACTGGTTGTAAACCAGGTAGGTAAAGATGTGGGATTTGAGTCCGATCAAAATGCCGTGACCATAGTCAGCCCTTACTTTGATGCCATCACAGTGGAAATCACTACCAAGGTAAAAATTGCAGAAACTGTCTGCAATGTGGTCAAAAGCCTGTCGTTACTCACAAACAAGTAGGCCAACTCCTACACTCCGCGGGGTTTAAGAGAGGAATTTTGTGTCTAATCGCTTGTTCACATCAGAGTCAGTAACTGAAGGTCATCCAGACAAAATGGCCGACCAAATCTCAGATGCAATTTTGGACGATTTGCTAGGTCAAGACCCAAAGAGCCGGGTAGCAGTGGAAACCCTCTTAACCACTGGCCAAGTGCACGTCGCTGGCGAAGTAACCACGGAAGGTTTTGCAGATGTAATGCAAATTGTCAGGAACGTAGTTTTAGACATTGGCTATGACTCATCCACAAAAGGATTTGATGGCAACTCATGTGGCATTCAAGTTTCAATCGGTAAACAATCTGCAGATATTGCTCAAGGTGTTGATACCGCATACGAATCAAGAGCCGAATCATCAGTTGATCCATTAGATGCTCAAGGAGCTGGCGATCAAGGTTTGATGTTTGGTTATGCATCCACCGACACAACAAGTTTGATGCCACTGCCAGTTCACTTGGCTCACACACTTGCACAAAAACTAACTGAAGTTCGCAAATCAGGCCAGCTTGGCTATTTGCGCGCCGATGGAAAAACTCAAGTAACAATTGAATATAACGGCGACAAGCCAGTTCGCCTCGACACGATTGTGGTTTCATCCCAGCACTCTGAAGAAGTTGATCTCGAAAAGACTTTGATTCCGGAAATCAAGAAGTTCGTCATTGATGAAGTTCTTGCATCCGCGCAATGGCGGGACTTGGATGTGAAAGCGCCAAAAGTTTTGGTGAATCCAACTGGCAGATTCGTTGTCGGCGGCCCAATGGGTGATGCAGGTTTAACTGGTCGAAAAATTATTGTTGATACTTACGGTGGAATGGCTCGCCATGGTGGTGGAGCATTTTCGGGTAAGGACCCTTCCAAAGTTGACCGATCAGCTGCATATGCAATGCGTTGGGTTGCAAAGAACGTCGTGGCAGCAGGTTTAGCAACTCGCTGTGAAGTCCAAGTTGCTTATGCAATTGGCAAAGCTCATCCAGTTGGTCTGTTTGTTGAAACGTTTGGCACTGGCATAGTTCCTGACGAACAAATTCAAGATGCTGTGTTGAGTGTTTTCGATTTACGTCCAGCAGCAATCATTCGAGATCTAGAACTTCTAAATCCGAAAGTTGTGCAATACCGTGCCACATCCGCCTATGGACACTTCGGACGTGAAAGCGTCGCCTACGAACAATTGGTCCCAGGCACTCCTTGGAACACAAAACCTTCAGTGTCAACCTTCACTTGGGAACGCACAGATCGAGTTGATGCACTGAAGGCTGCCTTAAAGGGCTAGCCTGCTTGGCGACAGTCAGCAACTAAAGGCAGACTTGTTCCGTTATGTTTAGTCAAAAGTATGCTCAAGTAATTGCAGATGTGCCGCTGTTGCACGTCGATAGAACTTTTGACTATGTAATTCCTGAAAACCTATTACCGCAAGTTCACGTCGGTAGTCGAGTGGGAATTAGTTTTGGTGGTCGTAAAGCTATTGGTTTTGTAAAAGCGATTGTTGACACCACTGAGCGTCCAGAAAAGGTCTCGGAAGTTGAATCTGTAATTGACGGACTTCCCGTGGTTACCCCAGAAATCTTTGAATTATCACGTGCTATTGCTGACAGATACATCGCCACCCAAGGAGATGTGCTTGGTTCGGCGATTCCACAACGGCAGGCTCGAACCGAATCCAAGATTTTGAACCATCTTCCGATTGGGGCTAACCCAGTTGACCCAAATCACAAGTACAGCGTCAATTGGAATTTCTATTCCAACGGAAATAATTTTCTGCAACGATTAGAGACTGGTGAAGTTTCGCGGGCGGGGTGTGTAGTTGGACCTGGTCATGACATCTTTGAATTAGCGGTCGATGCATTAGTGGCTAGTCGCAAAAGTGACAAGGGAGTAATCATCGCTCTGCCTGATTCGAAAGAAGTTGAGCGTTTCCTAAAACGACTCCACCCTGTAGTTCCTGAAGATGAAATCGGTATTTTTGGAAGTGACCAAAAACCATCCGAAAGATATGCAAATTTTCTAAATGTCTTGCGCGGAGACATTCGAATTGCCGTGGGAACGCGTTCCGCCGTCTTTGCTCCGATTCAAGATCTCGGCCTAGTGGTAATAGTTGATGACGGTGATGATTCATTTGCAGAACAACAAAATCCGGCTTGGCATGCCCGTGAAATCCTTGCACTGCGCTCACTTCATCAAGATTGTTCTTTCTTGGCAATATCGTCATCGAGGTCTGTAGAAGTTCAGCAGATGCTTGCCCGAGATTGGCTAGTGGATTTGGTATGTGATCGAAATTTTGTCAGATCAAATTCGCCCAAGGTTTATGCAACATCAGATTCGGACCTAGCAAAAGATCCGGTAGCTCGTCATGCTCGACTTCCACAAATGGTTTTTTCTACAATAAGAACAGCTCTGACTACAGGCCCGGTTTTAGTTCAGGTTCCAAGGCGCGGGTATCAACTGCATGTTTCTTGTTCGCAATGTCGAGAGGCAGTGAGATGTCGAGAATGTCATGGCGGGGTGGCGCGAGATACTGAAAAATCACCACTGACTTGTATGCGCTGTGGCCACAAGGAACTTGAATGGAAATGTCAGTGGTGTGGAAGTCGCAGTGTTCGTTCCACATTAGTTGGCGATGCCCGGACCGCTGAAGAATTAGGTAGGGCCTTTCCTGGAGTACCAGTTCGAACATCAGGTAAGAACGCAGTACTTGAATCAGTGCCAAATGAGCCGGCGCTTGTGATTGCAACACCGGGTGCTGAACCAGTTGTGGAAGATGGATATTTTGAAGCGGCCGTCATATTGGACGCAGAGATGTCGCTTCGCCGAATTGATCTGAGAGCTGAAGAAGAATCGTTTCGACGTTGGCAATATGTTGTGAGTTTAGTTAAACCTGAAACTGGGCGAGTGGTTGTTGTAGCTGATGAAAGTAAACCAATCATGCAAGCATTGATTCGCCACGATGCAATTGGTTTTGCTGATCGGGAATTGCAGTTGAGAAAATCTGCACAAATGCCACCAGCATTTGGGGTGATTGAAGTTCGTTGCGACGAAGGTATGTGGTTAGATGCCGTCCAAACCATTAATTTGCCACCTGATGCTCGCGTCCTTGGGCCGGTCCTCACCAAAGACAAGATTCCAGACGAAAGAGTTCTGATTACTTTTCCTCGAAGCATCGCGCCACAAGTGACTAAAGAGATCCGCCTAGTGATTGCTAAGCGCACGGCCAGCAAATCAAAAGGCAAATTTCATGCAAAAGTCGACCCGATTGCGCTTTAAGTAACCTGCGGTTAAGTCAGCATTTAGAATGGCCATGTGTCAATTCAAACCATTCGATTATTCGGCGACCCAGTGCTCACCACACCGGCTATACCCGTCGTTGATTTCGATAAAGAACTTCGCCAGCTTGTTGCCGATCTAACTGAAACTATGTTGGCTGCGCCAGGTGCAGGATTGGCGGCACCTCAAATTGGCGTCGGACTACGAGTATTCACATTCTGGGTTGACGACGTGGTGGGGCATTTGATCAACCCAAGTCTCGAACTAGGTGACGAACAGCAAGATGGTCCAGAGGGTTGCTTGTCACTGCCAGACCTAACGTTTGACACTAAGCGTTCACTGAGGGTAGTGGCCAAGGGTCAGAACATGTATGGCGAACCGGTTTTGATTGAAGGTACTGAACTTCTTGCTCGTGCAATCCAACATGAGACCGACCATCTTGACGGCATTATCTTTATTGATCGATTAGATACCGAAGGTCGAAAAGCGGCGATGAAAGTTATTCGCGAAACAGAATGGTTCGGCGCTCCAACTGCCCAAATCAAATTAAGTCCGCATTCAATTACTCCCGGACTTGGTTAATGAGAATTGCATTTGCTGGCACTCCTGCCGTTGCAATTCCAACACTAGAAGCATTAATAAACAGTGAACACGAAATAGTTGCTGTCATAACCCAACCACCTGCCGCCCAAGGTAGAAGTAATAAACCGCAGTCAAGTGCAGTTGCAACTTTTGCGGCACAAAAAAATCTTTTAGTGATTGAACCAGAATCAATAAACGCTCCGCAAACGATTGAAACTCTTAAAGATTTGAAAGCGGACTTGGCCGTTGTTGTCGCATACGGGCAACTTGTCAAAAATGATGCATTGCAAGTTTTCCCAAATGGCTGCCCTGTTGCCAGCTTGGCGCGGTGCTGCGCCAGTTCAAGCAGCAATCATCCACGGCGATGAAGTGACCGGTGTGACTACTTTTGCACTCGAATCATCGATGGACTCAGGTGCAATATTCGGACAAGTGACGACGCAGGTTGGAACCGAAGAGACAGCAGGACAATTGTTAGATCGGCTTTCAGTTCTGGGCGCAGAATTGGTGTTGCAAACTGTTAATGCAATTGAATCAGGTGAAGCGAAACCAGTTCCACAAAACAATGCAGAAGTTTCTTTTGCGCCAAAACTTTCACCCGCTGAAGGGGAGATCAATTGGAAAAATCCTGCGCTGGCAATTAACCGCCACATTCGGGGATTTACACCAAAACCAGGGGCTTGGACTACGCTCGATGGAAATCGAATAGAAATCGGGCCCGTTGAAATTCTTCAAGAAACGCAATTGTTGCCAGGGCAGATGAGAGTCAATAAATCCGAAGTTTGTATTGGAACTGGTTCAAGTGAAATCAAATTAGGTGACGTCAAGCCAGCTGGAAAGAGTTGGATGAGCGCGGGCGACTGGGCACGTGGTTTACGTGAAAACTCAGGTGCATTTACAAATGGCTAGAAATACCCGTGAAGTTGCTTACGATGTTCTAGCGGATGTAGCGCAAAATGATGCATACACAAACCTTGTATTACCTAAACATATAGAAGACGCCGAACTGGATTCCAGGGATGCAGCATTCGTGACTGAATTGGTTTCAGGTTCTTTGCGAATGCGAGGGCTAATCGATGCCATAGTGGTGGCAGCAGGTGACCGAGAAATTGATCGAATTGACCCACCCATTCGCGATGTATTGCGGCTCGGCGTTTATCAAGTTTTGTTTATGCGGGTGCCCGACCATGCAGCTGTTTCTACAACGGTTGATTTAGCGGCCTATGTTCGGCTTCGTAGCGCCGGAGGTTTTGTAAATGCTGTGTTGCGTCGAGCTAGTGAAAAAGATTTAGACACTTGGATTGAACTTGTCACGCAAAATCATTCAGATGAGTTAGATAAATTATCTTTAGAGTTTTCTCATCCTCGCTGGATTGTTAGCGCATTGCGCGATGCGCTTGGCAACAATAAGGATGAGATCAGAGAACTTCTTGCTCGTAATAACGAAAGACCAGCCATCACTGGAGTTAGTAGAGCCGGGCAAGATTTGATTGAAGATTTGTTAGATAAAGGTTGTGACGAGGGCCATTACTCTCCATATGCCGTCAAAATCAATTCTCAACCACATAGCCTTCCAGAAATAAGAAATGGTCGAGCTGGAGTCCAAGATGAAGGATCGCAATTAGTTGCACTAACACTCGCATTTGCGCCGTTAGTTGGACCAGATGGAAAATGGCTAGACCTTTGTGCCGGCCCTGGCGGTAAAGCGGCTTTGCTTAAGTATCTTGCATTTTCTCGAAACGCGAAATTAACTGCAGTTGAATTAAGGCCGCATCGCGCAAAACTAGTTGAAAACTCATTGCGAGGTGTACTTGGGCATCACGAAACGATTGTGGCTGATGGCACCGATGAACAATTTGCCACGGGTGATTACGACCGGGTTCTAGTTGATGCGCCCTGCACCGGGCTTGGAGTGTTGCGTCGTCGGGCTGAGAGTCGTTGGCGCCGGCAACCGAAGGACGTTGGTGCGTTAGCGAAAATCCAACGCAATCTATTGGAAAACGCTTTACGGGCAATCAGACCAGGTGGAGTTGTGGCCTATGCAACTTGCTCTCCACACCTAGCCGAAACCGACTTTGTCATTGAAGACGTATTGGCTGCCAATAAATCGGTACGTTTGCTATCGGCTAGCGAATCATTGCAGAACATTCCAGGCTTAAAGCATGCCTCTGAACTGCCAAACCAAGGGGATTTCTTGAAACTTTGGCCGCACCTGCATGACACGGACGGAATGTTCATTGCTCTGCTAACTCGAGACTAATCTTGAGCCATGGCTGTTTCAATTAACCCATCTATTCTTTCAAGTGACTTGGCAAATCTTGGAGATGAAGTCAAAGGTATTGAAGATGCCTGTGATTATTTGCATGTTGATGTGATGGATTATCAGTTTGTGCCAAATCTCACTTTTGGTATGCCGATTGTTGAACGTTTGTTGGAAATAGTTGAAACCCCGATTGATGCGCATTTAATGATTGAAAATCCGGAACGTTGGGCTCCACAATATGCGGAAGCTGGTTGCAAAAGTGTCACCTTCCATTATGAAGCGGCCAAGGATCCAGGTCAGGTGATCGCAGGTATTCGTACCGCAGGTGGTTTAGTCGGAATGGGTATTAAGCCAGGCACTAGGTTGGAAACAGTTGAAGAATTGTTACCGCATCTAGACATGCTTTTAGTGATGACTGTAGAACCTGGATTTAGTGGTCAATCATTTATGGCAGACATGCTTGGAAAGGTTAAGCGGGCACGGGAAATTATTGGTCGCGATGATCTGAAACTTGCAATTCAAGTTGATGGTGGCGTGGGCGCTAAAACTATTGAACAATGCGCAGACGCAGGGGCAGATATTTTTGTTGCAGGTCATGCTGTGTTCCGCACCGAGAATCCGGCAAAAGCTTGTAGTGATCTGCGAGCTTTAGCTCAATCCGCACATGACAAATCCTGGTGGTGTGGCGGGTGACATCCGCAGACGAAAAGTTCATGACAGAACTTTGCAATCGCGTTGATGCGTCTCTTGCAAGACCAACACCTAATCCAAAAGTTGGATGTTTAATTGTCAAAGACGGCAATGAAATTGGTTTTGGTATTCACTCGGTTTTTGGCGGTCCACATGCTGAAGTTATTGCAGCCGAAATGGCTGGTGATGAAATTGTTGGTGCAACCATCTATGTGACACTCGAACCATGTTCACAATTTGGTAAAACGCCACCATGTGCTGATTTACTGATTTCTAAGAAAGTTGCACGGGTGGTTTATGCGTTTTCAGATCCAACCGAAGCTTCGGGTGGTGCTGAGAAAATCCAGGCTGCGGGCATTGAAGTATTGGGCGCAGTTGGCGAAGATGCAGCGCAACCATCGCTTATATCTTGGTTGTATTTTCAAAAAACAAAATCTCCGTATGTGCGTTTGAAATTTGCAAGCACGCAAGATGGATTCATTGCCAGAGAAGACGGCAGCAGTAAATGGATTTCCAATGAAGAATCTCGCGAACTGGTCCACTTTTTGCGAGCCCAGTCAGATGCCGTTTTGGTAGGGACAGAAACCGCAAAAATAGATTCGCCAAAACTAGATGCCCGCATCGAAGGTGTTGAAAGACAACCAGCCGCATATGTAATGGGTTTATCTGATGTAAGCGCTCAAGTTCCAACGGCTAAACGCCTTGTCACTCGCGATCCAAGCGAAGCTCTGGGATTGATGGCTCAAGATGGCGTGCAATCAGTCTTGCTAGAGGGCGGTAAGACTTTGGCGCAAGCTTTCTTAGATGCTGGCCTAGTCAACGAAATTTGGGTTTTCGAAAGCGATAGCCAATTTGGCTCTGGGCTCAAGGCCCCAGAATTTGATAGAAGTCTTTGGAAAGTGCAAAAACAGCGAAGAATTGGTGGAGATGCACTCACGGTTTATGTGCTCAATTGAGGCAGAGGTTACCCTTGGGGCATGTTCACCGGGATTATCAGCGCTCTAGGCTCAATATCGAACCTGTCACTCACAGATGACGCTGCGGTAATCGAGATAACTGCCCCTTTTTGTGCGTCTATTGCCGCTGGCGACAGTGTGAGTGTCAACGGCGTATGCCTCACAGCAATCAACATCACAGACGACACCTTCAGTGCTGATGTCATGGGTCAAACCCTGAAAATGACAACCCTTGGAAAACTACAAGCTGGAGATAAAGTAAATCTCGAATTGGCAATGTTGCCCGACACTCGTCTAGGCGGACACATAGTTCAAGGGCACGTAGATGCCGTAGGTGAAATCTTGGCTCGAACCCCACATCCCGATTGGGAAGTGGTTCGCATTTCCTTGCCGAAATCCATTTCGCAATATGTAGTGGCGCGAGGTTCAATAACCGTAGAAGGAACTTCATTAACAGTTTCGACTTTAGGAGACAGTTGGTTTGAGGTTTCATTAATCCCAACAACTTTGACCCACACAAATCTAGGTGCTAAACAAATTGGTGATCTTGTTAATTTGGAAAGCGACATCCTTGCGCGTCACGTAGAAAGATTGCTGCAAAAATAATGACTACAAATTGGGAATTAGATTCAGTCGAAGAAGCAATTGCCGCTATCGCCCGTGGTGAAGCAGTGGTTGTAGTTGATGATGAAGATCGTGAAAACGAAGGTGACCTAATTTTCGCTGGAGAACTCACAACAACAGAATTGATGGCTTTCACAATTCGCCATACAAGCGGAGTTGTTTGTGTGCCAATGCCTGGCGAATGGTTAGATCGACTAAATATTCCACCAATGACTAGCGTCAACGAAGATGCAAAAGGTACTGCTTACACAGTTTCGGTGGATGCGAAAAACGGGATTTCTACCGGTATTTCCGCAAGTGATCGCAGCGTCACAATTTCTAAGCTGTCTAACTTGGAATCAACCGCCGCAGATTTCACCCGCCCAGGGCACATTTTTCCATTGCGTGCAGTTTCTGGTGGTGTGCTGCGTCGCGCTGGCCATACTGAAGCTGCTGTGGATTTAGCTAGTTTGGCAAAACTTGCGCCTGTCGGAGTGATTGCTGAACTTGTGCATGACGACGGCTCGATGATGCGTGCTGATGCCTGCCGAGAATTCGCTGACAAAAATAATTTAAAGATGATAAGTATTGCGCAATTAATCTCTCACATTCGCCATACTGAAAATCAAATTGAACGAATTGCTTCTGCAAAAATGCCCACTGAATTTGGTGATTTTCAAGCAATCGGCTTTTTGAGCAAGGTAGATGGAGTCGAGCATGTGGCTCTCGTTTTAGGTGACATTGGTGCTGGTGAAAAAGTTTTGGTTCGAGTCCATTCAGAATGTTTGACTGGTGATGCATTTGGGTCAATGCGGTGTGACTGTGGGCCACAACTTCATGCGGCTTTGCGACAGATCGCACACGAAGGTCGTGGAGTTCTGCTTTACATGCGTGGTCATGAAGGTCGCGGCATTGGTCTTCTCAATAAATTGCAGGCTTATGAACTTCAAGAGCAGGGTTTCGACACAGTTGAGGCAAACTTAAAACTAGGTATGCCAGCAGATAGTCGAGACTATGGCATTGGCGCCCAAATCTTGGTTGACCTTGGGATTAAGACAATGCGGTTGTTGACTAACAATCCTGCTAAACGAGCTGGCCTTGAAGGTTACGGATTATCAATTGTTGAACGTGTACAAATCGAAATATCTCCGACCGACACAAACATTGATTATCTTCGCACCAAGCGGGACAAAATGGGCCATGACATTAAGGCGGAGAAATAATGAGTCGTGAAGGCGCACCAACTTTCAGTCAAAACGCAAAGGGTTCAAAAGTTGCGATCATCGCATCCGCTTGGCATAACGAAATTATGGATCAACTAATTTATGGCGCTAAAGAAGCTTTGACTAAGGCTGAAGTTAATTACGAAGTTTTCCGAGTAGCTGGTGCATTTGAAATTCCTTTAGCTAGTCGAGTTGCACTCGATAATTTTGACGCAGTGGTTGCCCTAGGCGTAGTCATTCGGGGAGATACTCCACATTTTGATTACGTTTGTGATTCTGTTACATCTGGAATTAGTCAAATCATTTTGCAAACCCTCAAACCGATTGGTTTTGGCCTGTTAACCGTGGACAACGAAAAGCAGGCTAAAGATCGCAGCAGCATTCCTTATGCAGGTGATAACAAAGGGGTAGAGGCGGCCGAAGCCGTTATTGCTTCACTCGACGTCTTGAAGCAAATCCGTAAGTAGACTTTGCGCATGAAATCCTTCGACAATCTGTGGTCTGAACTAAACGAAAAGGTTCAATCTAAAGACCCAAATTCCGCGACAGTTAGCCATGTTTCCAGTGGTGTTCATGAAGTTGGCAAAAAGGTGGTTGAAGAAGCAGCTGAAGCTTGGATGGCTTGCGAATTTGAGTCAGAAGAACGTGCTGCCGAAGAAATTTCCCAACTGCTATATCAAATCCAGGCTTTGATGCTCGCTCGCGGGATCAAACTAGAAGACGTTTACCGAAAGTTATAACTATGTTGCGTATTGCGATTCCGAATAAAGGTCAATTAGCCGAACCAGCTAAAGAGATGTTACGTGAAGCTGGTTATCTAGCATCGGTCAGCGAAGGTAAGTTAGTAATCAACGATCCATTGAACGATGCTGAATTCTTTTTCCTACGCCCAAAGGATGTTGCAATTTACGTCGGCAGTGGCAAACTGGATTTAGGAATAACTGGCAGAGACATGCTCTCTGACTCCGCAGCACCTGCGGACGAAATTTTGGAACTTGGATTCGGTACTTCAACATTTAGATTAGCTGCGCCAATTGGTACTGCAAGTTCAATTGCTGACGTGTCCGGCAAACGTATTGCTTGCTCTTATCCAACCCTTTTGCAAAACTGGTTAGATGAAAACAAGATTACCGCCAAGATTGTCAAACTTGATGGAGCAGTTGAAAATGCAGTCGCACTTGGTGTTGCAGATTGGGTGGCAGACGTTGTTGCTACCGGCACAACATTGCGTCAAGCTGGCTTAGAAATCATTGGACAACCATTATTCGATTCTGAAGCAATTGTTGTTCGACGCAAGGGTGCCGAGATTGATCCGGTTGTTGAGACTTTTGTAAGACGCTTACAAGGTGTGATGGTGGCCCGGGCTTACGTGCTAGTTGATTACGACATTAAGCGCGAAACCCTTAAGGAAGCCTGCGCGATTACTCCAGGCATCGAAAGTCCCACAGTTTCAGATCTTGCTGATCCGAATTGGGCCGCAGTGCGTGCAATGGTGTTGAAAGCTGACGTTCACGGAGTCATGGATTCGCTTTACGAAATTGGTGCTCGCGGTATTTTGGTCACCGATATCCACGCCTGCCGTCTATAGACATGTCACGTTTCGGAACTGAGATTTTGACTTCTGAATTTTCTGGCGACGATGGTTCGGCAGATCCTGAGCTTCTCGAGGCTTTAAAATTGCATTCTCTTGCATCTGCTTCCGAAACTGAACAATCAGTGATTAATGTCTTAAAAAAATCTCGACTCCTAGTTCCTGTTGTTGCTCAGATTGAATCGAATAGTTCAGACAACATTGAAAAAGATAGTTACATATCTCAAGTAACTTTCAAATCTGCAGATGGGCGAGTGGGTTTACCAGTTTTCACGAGTTTGCAAACTTTAAAAGAGTGGAACTCGGAAGCTCGTCCAATTGCTCAGTGGGCTAATGCAATAGCTCTGACATGTGTCGAATCAAATATAGACGCGATGTTGATTGACATGAGTAGTGAATATCGGTTTGCGCTTCAAGGGTTACCTTTGTTGCAACTTGCAAATACGAAAAATTAGTTCGGAGCTACATATCCGGTGTAACGCTCACCTGGGGCAGCGCCTGGTTCATCTTGAATTGACGAGTATTCACGGAAAGCTTTTTGCAAAGTAGAAAGTCCGTCTCGCAAAGGTGCTGCATGGTGATGGCCGATGTTTCGAGCTGCAGCGTCGACAAACCCCGCCAGGACATCGATGAGAATTCGGGCTTCCGCTAGGTCGCGTTTGTCTTCGCCACCTTCAAAAAGACCCAATTTCACCGCAGCTGCAGTCATCAGATCCACGGCATGAAGGCTCACGATTTCGACGGCTGCAAGAGCGGCAAGGTCTCGCACGGCGGTCACAGATTGGTCATTTTGGCTTGAGTCGCTCACAGGGCTACACTTCCACCTATACCAAACGCCCCGCCATCGGGGTGTTGTACAAGCGGAGTTCACTCCCACCTAAGCGCTTCTGGCGCTGTGGTCGCGATTTAGCACCTTTGGTGTTAATGGAGAAATGCAATTGCATTTCTGGTGTCCCGCTTGTGCTTGCTAAGCGGGATTTTTTCTTTTCGCCGGCGTGGTTACCAACTCTCAAGGAGGCGTTATCACCGTCGAGACACGTATCAATGATCGTATTCGGGTTCCTGAAGTACGGCTTATTGGCGCAGAAGGCGAACAAGTTGGGATTGTTTCAATTGAAACTGCTTTGCAGATGGCAATTGATGCAGACCTAGATTTGGTCGAAGTTGCACCAGAGTCACGTCCACCAGTTTGTAAATTGATGGATTTCGGAAAATTCAAATACGAAGCAGCCCAAAAGGCACGCGAAACTCGTAAAAACCAAACCAATACCGTGGTTAAGGAAATGAAGCTTCGTCCAAAAATTGATGCTCACGACTATGAAACGAAAAAAGGGCACATCGAAAGATTCCTAAAAGGTGGCGACAAAGTTAAGGTCACGATCATGTTTCGTGGTCGCGAACAAAGTCGCCCAGAACTAGGTTACAAACTTTTGCAACGCCTGGCTGAAGACATTGCTGAAGTTGGCACTGTCGAAGCAGCTCCACTGCAAGATGGCCGCAACATGGTTATGGTCATTGGCCCTAACCGAAGTGGCAAGTCATCTGCAAAAAAGAAAGTTGAATCCACAACTGTCGAAGAAGTTTCAGACGCTGTCTGAGACCGCTTGCATTAAATCGAAGGAGATCGAAAAATGCCGAAGAACAAAACGCACTCCGGTGCGAAAAAGCGTTTTAAATTGACCGGCTCAGGCAAGGTCTTGCACGAACGCACAAACAAGCGTCATTTGCTTGAGGGAAAGTCATCTCGCCGTACCCGTCGTCTCGATGGTGTTAGCGAACTTGCCCCAGGCGACAGCAAGACTGCTAAGCGTTTGCTTGGCTTGCGATAGACATCCCGAAATCGATACTGGAGGAATTTCATGGCACGTGTTAAGCGAGCGGTAAACGCTCATAAGAAACGTCGCGCAGTTCTCGAAGCTGCCAGCGGCTACCGTGGTCAACGTTCGCGTTTGTACCGCAAAGCCAAAGAACAAGTTACCCACTCATTGGTGTACGCATATGCAGATCGTCGTACCCGTAAAGGTGATTTCCGTCAATTGTGGATTCAACGCATCAATGCTGCGTCACGTAACCACGGTATGACATACAACCGATTTATCCAGGGATTGAAAATTGCTGGAATTGAAGTTGACCGCCGCATGCTTGCTGAATTAGCAGTTAACGATGATGCCGCATTTGCAGCATTAGTTAAAGTTGCTAAATCATCATTGCCTGCAGCTTAATTAGTAATTTTTAGGTCGAGTCGTGTCATCACTCCATGCAGATCCTCTGGGTCCTCATTCGGATGTGGTGAGCACGGCTCGATTCTTATTAGACGCAAAAGGTAGACGCACATCAAGGAAATTCTTGGTGGAAGGTCCACAGAATATTCTTTCTGCAGTTGAAAATGGTCTTGCGAATTACATTTTGGCACTCGACGACTCCGAAGTAGTGGAATTTGCGCAAAAATCGCGGCTCAAGGTTTATCGCATTAATGAAGCAGCCAGCAAATCTTTGAGCGACACCAAAACTCCACAAGGTATCTACGCTGTTTGTGAAATGCCGGATTTAAACTTAATGGAAATGAAAGTAAAAAGATTTTCAATAGTTTTAGATCGCATTTCAGATCCTGGAAACGTCGGAACAATTATTCGAACAGCAGCTGCTTTTGGCGCAGATAGCGTCATTGCTTTGGCCGGTACTGCAGATGTGTGGAGTGGAAAAGTTGTTCGCTCGACCGCAGGCGCATTCGCGCAGGTTCCGATTATTTCTGGTGTAACCGAAGAAGAACTATTGACCTGGACCACTAAGAATGGCATCAATTCATTGGCGCTGGACGGTAACGGCTCAACTTTGATGAATTCTTTAGATTTACAAGCACCTCATATTTGGCTGGTAGGAAACGAAGCTGGTGGACTGACAGACAATTTGATTCACTCGGCGACCACAAGTATCAAAATCCCAATGATGGCAAACGTTGAAAGCCTAAATGCGGCTATGGCAGTTGGAATTTGTGCTTTTGCGAGTTTCACAGCTCAAGATAAATAGCCTTGATTTTGTAGACTAGGCACACCAAAAGAGAGGATAAGCGTGTCAGCATCGAACAAAGATTCCGATCAAGTTGCTGCTAATGCGCTATCTGCAGATTTTGTTGAAAAGGCCGTTGCCGCAGCACTTGCAGCATTTGATTCGGCTAAGACATTAGAAGAACTCAAGGCTGCCCGATTGGCTCACGCTGGAGATAAATCTCCAATTGCATTGTCCAACCGAGAGATCGGAGCATTGCCACCAGCTGCCAAAGCGGATGCTGGTGCACGGATTGGCAAAGCTCGCGCGCAAATCAATGACGCTTTGAAGGTGCGCGAAGAAGTTTTGTTAAACGAAGAAGAAAGCAGAATGCTTGCCCACGAGCAAGTGGATGTTTCTCTCGCTGCTCAAACCGCTCCACGTGGAGCTCGTCATCCATTAAGTCTAATTATGGAACGAGCCGAAGATGTATTCGTTGCAATGGGTTGGGACATAGTTGATGGCCCAGAACTCGAAGCCGAGTGGTACAACTTTGATGCGCTAAATATTGGACCTAATCATCCGGCTAGAAGTATGCAAGACACATTCTTTGTGGCTCCTGAAGATTCGCATTTGGTTTTACGAACCCATACTTCGCCTGTTCAGGCTCGAACGATGCTTACTCGCAAGCCTCCAATTTATATTGCAGCGCCAGGAAAAGTTTTTCGCACAGACGAACTTGACGCAACGCATTCGCCAGCTTTTCACCAAATTGAAGGGCTTGCGATCGATAAAGGTTTAACAATGGCGCACCTGCGCGGCACTTTGGAACACTTTGCAAAAATCATGTTTGGTGATGAAGCGAAAATTCGTTTACGTCCGTCTTTCTTTCCGTTCACCGAACCTAGTGCCGAATTAGATTTGTGGTTTCCGGCTGCTAAGGGTGGTGCAAAGTGGATTGAATGGGGTGGTTGCGGAATGGTCAATCCATTAGTTCTGCAAGCATGCGGGATCGATTCAAATGAATACTCAGGATTTGCTTTTGGCATGGGAATCGAGCGCACACTGATGTTCCGTCACACTGTGACTGATATGCGCGACATGGTCGAAGGCGACATTCGTTTCTCGCGCCAGTTCGGGATGGATGTCTAATGAGGATTCCCATTTCATGGTTAAAAGAATTTGTTGAAATTCCAGCTAAAACAACAATCGAAGATATCTCAGCCATCTACACCCGACTCGGTTTTGAAGAAGAAGAGATCATTAGGCACGGCGATGATTTGCGTGGGCCAATTGTTGTCGGCAAAGTTTTGGAATTTGTTGAAGAGCCTCAAGCAAACGGCAAGACGATTCGCTGGTGCCAAGTTGAAGTTGGTGCAAATAAAGTCCACGGCATTGTTTGTGGTGCTTCAAACTTCTTGGCCGGAGACAAAGTTGTGGTTTCACTGCCAGGCGCTTGCTTGCCGGGTGGTTTTGAGATTGCGGCTAGAAAAACCTATGGTCACACCTCGGATGGAATGATTTGTAGCGCGCGTGAGTTGAATTTGAGTGATGACCACAATGGGATTATTCGACTGATTGAACTTGGACTTGACCCTGAACTCGGAACTGATGCGGTCGAACTATTGCAGTTGAAAGTAGAAGTTCTAGATATTTCGGTGTTACCTGACCGAGGTTATGCAATGTCAATGCGCGGCGTGGCTCGTGAATTAGCCAAAGCAACCGGCTGGAAATGGAACGACCCAGCAAGTATTGACAGTTCAATCAGTGCAAATAAAGCTGCAGTAACAGTGAATATTGCGGATAAAACTGCAGTTTCCAGAATAGTTTTGCGCACGTTGAAAGATTTTGATCCACTAGCAAAGTCACCATTGTGGATGCAACGAAGAATCACACTCGCAGGAATGCGATCGATTTCCCTTGCCGTAGACGTAACCAATTATGTGATGCTCGAACTTGGGCAACCTTTACACGCATTTGACGCGGACAAACTTAAAGGCGGCATCAAGGTAGATCGAGCCGGTAAAAATGCGAGCCTTAAAACTCTTGATGAAGTGAATAGAAAACTTGATTCGCAGGACATTGTCATTGCTGATGATTCTGGCGCGATCGCGTTGGCAGGAACTATGGGTGGGGCCAGCACTGAGATTTCCGATAAGACAACAAATATCGTTATCGAAGCTGCCTGCTTTACCGCAGGTGATATTGCCAGAACATCAAGAGCTCATAAGTTGTCGTCTGAAGCATCACGTCGCTTTGAACGTGGAACCGATCACGAACTCGGCCCGATTGCATCAGCAAGAGCTGTTTCTCTATTAACAGAATTTGGTAACGCAAAAGAGGTTGGTGCAGTCGAAGCAGATATTCGCAAACCGGCAACACCAATTACTGTTGATACAGACTTTGCTTTCAAGCGCGTAGGCGTGGATTACACCAAAGATGAAGTTATATCTGCTCTGGAGTCCGTAGGGTGCCAAGTTAAAACTTCTGGTGATAAATACGAAGTGACTGTTCCAAGTTGGAGAACAGATCTACAGATGATGGAAGATTTAAGCGAAGAAGTAGCGAGAATAAATGGCTACGATCGAATTCCTTCAATCGTGCCACAGGCTGTTGCGGGAAATGGATTGACCGACCTTCAGCGACTTCGTAGAAGTGTGGCTCGAATGTTGAGCGAAAATGGGCTAGTAGAAGTTTTGTCATATCCATTTATGTCAATGACTGAATTAGATTCCCTGCGAATCCCTGCAGATGACGGCAGACGAGTTGCGATGGAATTACTCAATCCTTTGAGCGCTGAACAACCGTATATGCGCACCACAATTTTGGCTCCACTGCTAGCAACTGCGCGCCGCAACCTTGGACGTGGTCATACAAACGTCGCGGTATACGAGCAAGGTCTGATAGTTCTTCCCACAGATGGACCAAAAGCGGAGATCTTGTCTGTTGAAAAACGACCTACCGATAAACAACTGGCAAAGTTAAACGAAGCGGTACCTGTTCAGCCTTGGTATGTCGGAGCTGTACTTTGTGGAGATCGCGAAAATGGCGATGCATTAACTAGTGCGAAGGAGAAATGGGATTGGCAAAAAGCGATTTCTCTCGCAATCGAAGTTGTTAATTTAAATCATGTAAGTGCGTCGGTCTTGCAAACAGATCAAGCGCCTTGGCATCCTGGCAGATGTGCTGCCATTGTGATGGGGAACAACATT
>JAPLBX010000190.1:840-1822 GCA_026392535.1 Actinomycetota bacterium | reverse complement strand
ATTATGCAAATAGGCGCTCGCGCTAACATTCACATTTTTTTCGTAGATAAATTCATTAAAGTTTTTAAGATGGCTTGCATAACTCCAAGCCTGGTATGACGGATGTCTCTCATCCGAGAGTCCGCCACCAAGTCGAGTGCGCACATGATCTTGTAAGTCAGAAAAATTTATCTCAGTCCACTGCTTTAACTCAATGATTGAAAGCGCAGCTTGACCAGAAGCATTTTTACCAGTGATCAAAAAATCTATTCTGTATTTTCTTCCATTCACAGATTTTGTCCTCAATCTGCGGTGCATCTCGCAAGAATCCTTCTTTAGTTGCCAAATAGGAGATCACGGAGCCATCGTAACCTTCGTGTGCGACGGTCAGCCACTACTCACAGTCACATTATTCCAATTGTCAGTAACTCTGAGTAACCTTCAAGCATGAACGAAAAACTTCAGCATGGAAGAGCAGCAACCATATGGGAAGTGCTCATTTCCCGAGCCGCAGCCAACAAAACACTCACTTACAAATCACTTTCCGAGGAAGTAAACGTTCATCATCGCGCTTTAGGTCATGCGCTCGAAGTTATCCAGGAATACTGCCAAGTTAACAAACTTCCACACTTAACGGCATTAGTAGTTAATTCAACCACTGGAGTTCCAGGTGCTGGCAATAACCTAGATGATTCTCGATTGGAGCAGGAGTACCAGCTAATCTATCGCTACAAGTGGTTAGAGATGCTTAACCCTTTTAACAATGAGAACCTTAAGAACACACATAGTTGGTGGGAAAGCAGCTTGGAGGAGAAATTCTGGCTCGAGTCAACTGACAGAACGGACATAGGAAGAAATCTTCTAGCTCCAATTAGCACTCACGCAGGACAGAAGTTGGTTGCATTTGTTGAGGATGGCGATATTGTTTTTCACTATTACCAGCCAACAAAATCTATAGTCGCTTTCTCAGTTGCAAAAGGATTTCCAAGAGTCGATGAGATTC
>JAPLBX010000190.1:0-790 GCA_026392535.1 Actinomycetota bacterium | reverse complement strand
ATCCAAGATAATCAGAGTTCTATTCGCAATATCAAAGCTGATTTAGATAAGAAATTTGATGGTAAATCTATTTATTTTCCTTTTCAAATCCCAAAGACGAAGGTAATTCAGCCAGCGCAAGGTGCGTATTTGACGAAAATGCCTAAGGCATTAGTTGAATTATTTCCAACCGCTTTTCAGCAACTTGGGCAGGATATTGCACCTGAGATTTCGCAAATAAAATCACCGATTGCATCACGCTTAGCAACATATAAGCCAACGACTGCAAAACCTCCCGCTGAATCCTCATATGGAATACAAACTGATGAAAAGAAAAAGAAGGCAACGGAGCTACGTGGAATGGCGCTTGCTACTAAGTATTTAGAAAAGTTGGGCTATAGCGTTGAGGATGTTAGCTCCCAAAAGAGACTGGGATATGACTTAAGAGCAGTGAAAGGTGATGAGGTTGTTGGAGTTGAAGTAAAGTCAAGCATCATGTCTCGAATAGAGGTTGCCGTTACAACTGCTGAAGTTGAATATGCCCAAATCTCAGGAAAAGAGTTTCGTTCACTTCTCTATGTTGTGGATCAGATTGTTTGCATCAAGGACGCAGATGATTACAAGGCCTCCGGCGGACGGGAAAGATTTTGGTGGGATTGGAATCCTGACGCAGACTCACTAACTCCGATTGACTATCGTTTCACGCTTCCAACGGCCTGATTAAAGTTCATCACTTTGCCGATAAGCAAAGAAAGCCATTACCAATAAGTGACACCTGTAACGGTTCCTTTTTCTATGTCGTACGTGCTGA
>JAPLBX010000060.1 GCA_026392535.1 Actinomycetota bacterium | reverse complement strand
ACTGCAACTGGTGCACCTGGCAATGAAACTGTAGCGTCACCAGTTTTTGGAAGCATGCCAATTTTGCGTAGTTCTGCAATTGTTTGCCCCATTGCTATCCGGGCTGCGGCTTTTGCCAATTGCACTGCCGTTGCTTTCGAAACAAACGGTACTGTCCGACTGGCGCGCGGGTTCGCTTCAAGAACGTAGAGCACACCAGCAGCTAAAGCGAATTGAATATTAATCAATCCGAGTACCCCTACACCCTTTGCAATAGCTTTAGTGCTCGCCTTAATTCTCTCGATTTCAGATTGACCCAAAGTAATAGGTGGCAAACTGCAGGCACTATCCCCTGAGTGAATACCAGCTTCTTCAATATGTTCCATAATTCCAGCTAGATACAACTCTTTGCCGTCATAAAGTGCATCAACGTCAATTTCGAGCGCATCATCGAGGAAGCGATCTACGAGCACTGGTCTACCGGGCTCAATCAAAGTAGCTTTTTCTAGATAAGTTTCCAAAGATGTTTCATCATAAACAATTTCCATACCTCGTCCACCGAGAACGTAAGAAGGACGCACTAATACTGGGTAGCCAATTTCGTCAGCAATCTCTTTAGCTTCGTTGAAAGAAGTCGCCATTCCGTATTTAGGTGCTGGCAAGTTATTGTCTTGAAGTACTTGACCAAATGCCCCTCTATCTTCAGCTGCGTGAATCGCTTCTGGTGAAGTACCAAGAATGGTTACCCCAGCATCCTTCAAATCTTGCGCAAGGCTCAGTGGAGTTTGCCCACCGAGTTGGCAAATAACTCCAAGTACTGGTCCAGCTGCAGTTTCAGCTGCAATAACTTCTAATACATCTTCGAGAGTTAAAGGTTCAAAGTAAAGTCGATCTGAAGTGTCATAGTCGGTAGAGACAGTTTCAGGATTGCAATTAACCATGATGGTTTCATAGCCAGCTTCTCGCAATGTCATCGCCGCATGCACGCAGGAATAATCAAACTCGATACCTTGACCAATTCGGTTTGGGCCACTGCCCAAAATAATTACTGCCGGCTTTGTGCGCGGTGAAACTTCCGTTTCTTCGTCATACGACGAGTAGTGATACGGAGTCTTGGCCGCAAATTCGGCTGCACAAGTGTCAACAGTTTTATAGACCGGGCGTAGTCCAAGCTTGTGGCGCAAATCGCGAACCACGAATTGGGTGGAGTTTCTAAGTTGGGCAATTTGCTGATCTGAAAAACCATGACGTTTCGCGCGGCGTAAAAGTGGAAGTTCTAAATACTTCGCTTCACGGACCTCATCTGCTAAATCGTTGATGATTTGGATTTGTGACAAGAACCAGGGATCTATCTTGGTTGAATCGAAAACTTGTTGAATTGACGCGCCTGCCCAAAGCGCCAATTGGACTAAACGCAACCGACCATCTCGTGGAACCGCCATTGTGACCAAAAGATCTTTGATGTCTACATCTGATTTCTTCTCAGGCCAAGCAAACACTGCTTCTTTGCGCTCTACTGACCGTAAAGCCTTTTGAAGTGCTTCGGTGAAGTTACGGCCAAGAGCCATTGCTTCGCCCACCGATTTCATATGTGTTGTTAGTCGATCGTCTGCTTGTGGGAACTTCTCAAAGGCAAATCGCGGGACTTTCACAACTACATAGTCGAGAGTTGGTTCGAATGAAGCTGGGGTTTCTTTCGTGATGTCGTTTGGAATTTCATCTAGGGTGTAACCAATCGCCAAACGTGCGGCAATTTTTGCAATTGGGAATCCAGTTGCTTTAGACGCCAGCGCGGAAGATCGGGACACGCGTGGATTCATTTCAATCACAATCATGCGACCGTCTGCAGGATTGATAGCAAACTGAATATTGCAGCCACCGGTGTCCACGCCAACAGCGCGAATCACATCAATGCCGACATCTCGCATGTGTTGAAATTCGCGGTCAGTCAACGTAAGTGAAGGTGCAACCGTGATTGAGTCTCCGGTGTGAACACCCATCGGATCAATATTTTCAATCGAGCAAATTACAACAACATTGTCATTTCGATCGCGCATCAATTCAAGTTCGTATTCTTTCCAACCCTTGATTGATTCTTCGAGTAGAACCTCAGTTGTTGGGCTAGCTTGCAAACCTGCAGTTGCAATAATCAAGAGTTCTTCAGCGTTATCTGCGAAACCTGATCCGGCTCCACCCATTGTGAAGGAGGGACGGACCACAACTGGATAGCCAAGGTCGTCAGCAGCAGCGAGAGCTTCTTCAATGGTGTGGCAAATAGCCGAACGTGCACTTTCAGCACCAATTTCTGCCACAATCTTTTTGAAACGTTCCCGGTTTTCGCCACGTTCGATTGCTTCCACGTCAGCACCGATCAATTCAACATTGTATTTTTCCAAAACACCTGCGTAATGCAATGCCATTGCGGTATTTAGTGCAGTTTGACCACCCAATGTAGGCAATAGTGCGTCTGGACGTTCTTTCGCAATAATCTTTTCAACAATCTCTGGGGTGATCGGCTCAACATATGTTGCATCAGCAAACTCAGGGTCGGTCATGATGGTTGCAGGATTGCTATTTACCAAGATGACACGAATGCCTTCTTCTTGCAAGATCAGAGTAATCGAATTCACATGCCTGTCCAATAACAATTGGACCTGAACCAATTACGAGTACGCTTTTAATATCTGTCCGCTTAGGCATTCCGAGTTCCATTCATCATTTCGCAAAATCGATCAAACAAGTAGGCAGAATCGTGTGGACCCGCTGCCGCTTCGGGGTGATACTGAACGCTAAAGGCAGGAATATCTAAACATTCCAAACCTTCAACTACATCGTCATTTAAACAAACGTGGCTAACAATTACTCGACCAAATTCGGTTTTGGATTCTTTATCAATTGGTGCTTTTACTGCGAAGCCGTGGTTGTGAGCTGTGACTTCAACTTTGCCAGTTGTGCGATCTTGCACTGGCTGATTGATACCGCGATGGCCGTATTTCAATTTGTAGGTTTCAAATCCGAGTGCCCGCCCCAAAATCTGATTTCCAAAACAAATTCCAAAGAATGGTCGCTTCGCTTGCAAAACTGCTTTTGCAAGTGCCACTGCGTGATCCGCAGTTGCTGGGTCTCCCGGACCATTACTAAAGAAGATTCCATCGGTACCAATCTTTAGCAGTTCCTCACTACTGATATTTCCTGGCACCACATGAACTTCAATTCCGCGCTGCGCCATCAATTGTGGTGTCATTGATTTGATACCAAGATCAACAGCAGCAACCGTGAATTTCTTTTCGCCAACCACAGGCACTACATAAGTTTTTTCGGTGGAAACCGCATCGGTGAGATTTGCACCTTTCATCTGCGGCGATTTCTTTACAAGTTCAACAAGTTCGGCATCAGTTTTGGTAGCAGCCTCACCTGAGAAGAGACCGACTCGCATCGCTCCGCGTTCACGCAAATGGCGAGTGATGGCACGAGTGTCAACTTCTGCTACGCCAACTACTCCGGCCTTTTTCAGTTCATCTTCAAGTGAACTCTCTGAGCGCCAGTTTGAAACCATCGGTGAAGGTTCGCGTACGACAAAGCCGCTGACCCAAATCTTGCGACTCTCTTCGTCAGTGTGATTCATGCCAGTGTTGCCAATATGTGGCGCAGTCATAATTACAACTTGTTGGTGGTAAGAAGGGTCGGTCAAAGTTTCTTGATATCCAGACATACCAGTTGAAAAGACTGCTTCCCCATATGTTGTACCAACAGCACCAAAGCCAATTCCGTTAAATACCTTGCCGTCTTCTAAAACAAATTTGGCTTCCACGTGCGTCACTTGCCACTCTCCTGTTTACTAATAGTCATTTCCAAAAATCTTGCGTGATCTTCACTTGTGTCAGCACGAAAGCCACTAGCAATTTCTGTTGTGCCCAATTTCCACAAAATCACTGCGATGCCATCTTTTTCAAATGCCCGGCCAGCTATTGCGCGGTCTGCGCGCACTAGCGAAATGTCTGCAGATGGGATAAAGATTTCTCGAGTCTGGTTGAAGTTCATTCGGATTCCCAAAGTAGAAACATCGACTACAACCCGACTTGGCGCGCCTAGCCCATGAACCACGATGCGCTTTAGCCAGTCATTTGCATATGTTGAAGCTAGATATCTGCCAACAAAAGTCTGTTCTGCTATGAAATCAATCGGCACAGAATTTGGCACTGGAATATCTGCCTGCCCGATGGCCTTTTTGCGCCATGACCTTCTGATGCCGTATACCGCCCAAACTAGAACTAACACCATCACTGCGGTCAACAAAATTCTTTGTGGGATTTGAGTAACTTCTGCAGATTCAAGTCCGAGCAACATCATCACTTGATCCACGCAGCCTTGAAAGTAATTTTCCCGCGTAACATAGTTAGACCAACTCTTCCACTTAGTTCCATTCCATGGAATGGATTGTTTAGGGATTTACTTGCAGTTTCTTTTCGGTCCACCACAACTTTGTGCTCTGCGTCAAATAAGGTGAAGTTGGCTGGTTGACCGACTGCTAATTCATTGCCATGGTTTTCAAGTCGGCCAATTTGTGCTGGGGCAACACTCATAACTCTGGCAACGTCTGACCAAGTCATCAAACCTGTTTGCACCATCACTGTGTTAACAATTGGAAGTGCGGTTTCTAAACCAACCATTCCGAAGGCTGCGGCTGACCATTCACATTCTTTATCTTCACTTGGGTGAGGGGCATGATCTGTGGCAACAATGTCGATTGTTCCGTCAGCAAGAGCTGCGCGAAGCGCTTCAACGTCTTGTGCTGTTCTAAGTGGTGGATTGACCTTGTAGACCGGATCGTAGGTTCGTGCAGTTTCGTCAGTTAGCAATAAGTGGTGAGGTGTTACTTCTGCAGTCACCGAAATACCACGGGATTTTGCCCACCGAATAATTTCTACACTACCGGCAGTACTTAGATGGCAGATATGCAACCGAGCGCCAACATGTTCTGCTAGCAAAACATCGCGCGCAATGATTGCTTCTTCAGCAACCTTTGGCCAGCCACGCAAACCAAGCAAACTAGAAACTTCACCTTCATTCATTTGTGAATCTTCAGTGAGCTTTGGTTCTTGCGCATGTTGAGCAACGCAACCATCAAAAGCTTTCACATATTCAAGTGCTCGTCTCATCAATACTGGATCGTGGACACATTTTCCATCGTCACTAAATACTCGCACTCGAGCTGCTGAATCGGCCATGGCGCCAAGTTCTGCTAACGCTGTGCCAGCCAAACCTTGAGTAACTGCGCCAACTGGGAATACGTCGCAGTTTCCAGCTTCTTGTCCAAGGCGATAAATCTGTTCCACTACCCCAGCAGTATCAGCAACTGGTGTGGTGTTTGCCATTGCATGAACTGCAGTGAACCCACCTCTTGCTGCTGCCATGGAGCCAGTAGCAACAGTTTCGCTGTCTTCGCGGCCTGGTTCACGCAAATGTGTATGCAGGTCTACCAAACCAGGTAATGCAATCAAGCCCATGCCGTCGATGTCGGCCTTCAACGTATTTACTTTTGCAATCTGTGAAATCTTGCCATCGGTGATTTCAATATCTACTGCTTGCCCACCATTAGGACGAACATTTGCGATTACTGATTTCATTCTGCAACTCCATCGTTTGAGCCAAGCATTAAATACAAAACTGCCATTCGAACGCTGACTCCATTTGAGACTTGTTCAACAATTACCGACCGATCTCCATCAGCTACTTCTGATGAGATTTCTAGTCCGCGGTTCATCGGTCCTGGATGCATCACGATTCCGTGTGGCGATAGCAATTTTGCGCGGGATGCATCAAGACCATATCGACGGGTGTATTCCTGAGTGCTAGGAAAGAATGCTGCGTTCATTCTTTCGCGTTGAACGCGAAGCATCATCACGGCATCTGCATTTTTAAGAACCGAATCCAAATCGTATTAATAATCACAAGGCCAAGACTCAATTCCAACTGGTAACAAAGTTGGCGGCCCTACAACTGTCACATGTGCGCCTAGCGTTTTTAGCAGCAACACATTGCTTCGTGCCACGCGAGAGTGCAATACGTCTGCGTAATGTGTATGCATCGAGCAGTGCTTGGGTTGGATGTTCGTGAGTCCCATCACCAGCATTGATAACCGATGCTTCAATCCAATTGCTGTTGGCAAGCAGATGAGGCGCACCACTCGCATGATGGCGAATAACTACTGCATCTGCGCCCATTGCTTGCAAAGTCAAAGCCGTGTCCTTGAGGCTCTCACCTTTAGAAACGCTGGATCCTTTTGCCGAAAAGTTGATTACATCCGCAGACAATCTCTTTGCAGCAGCTTCGAATGAAATCCGAGTTCGAGTTGAATCCTCGAAAAACAGATTCACTACTGTGCGACCGCGCAAAGTTGGTAACTTTTTAACCGGTCGATCTGAAATGCGGGAAAGTTCAGCGGCAGTATCAAGAATCTCAAGTGTTTGATCGAGAGTTAGGTCAGCAGCAGAGAGCAGATGTTTCATTGCATACCGCCAATCGTGACGCTATCTTCGCCATCATTTTCCGTCAGTTTTACCGAGACTCTTTCATCTATTGATGTTGGCAGATTCTTACCAACATAATCTGCACGAATTGGTAATTCGCGGTGACCGCGATCCACTAAAACTGCAAGCTGAACTGCACGTGGTCGGCCAATTTCATTTAGTGCATCAAGTGCGGCTCGAATTGTGCGACCAGAGAAAAGTACGTCGTCGATTAAAACAACAAGTTTGCCATCAATTCCATCATCCGGGATTTGTGTTGCCATAAGAGTTCGAGTTGGTTGAAGTCTCAAATCATCTCGATACATAGTTGTGTCGAGGGAACCAACTTTGATTTCACGATTTTGAATCTCACCAAGTTTTGCAGCAATGCGATTAGCTAATAAAACTCCGCGAGTTGGAATTCCAAGCAACACAACATCTTCAGCACTTTTGGTGCGTTCATCGATTTCATGAGAAATGCGCGAAACAATGCGCGATATTTCGGTGCTTTCGAGCACCAGATTTGGCGTAGCAGGCATCTGCTTTACCCCTTCCTCGCCTCACAGGACGAGCTTTAAAGGAATGTGTTACCCGAATACTAACAGCCTTTAGTTGCCTAAATGAATCACTGACCAATTTGTCAGCCTGTCGACCACCTCGTCGACTGAAGTTTGAAATAGCAAAGCCAAAGTCTCAAGGTCTGATGCCCGCACAGTTAATACCCGACCGTTGTAGTCGCCACGCTTATCTTGAATTGTGGCCACGAATCTCACTAGTGGTGCCACGCTCTCGGCCGGCAGCTGACCCATAACCTCAAGGTCAATGACTACTTTCCGCTGTGAGCGGCCACTTTGTGAGCGCACCGAGCCCTCGGGCAGCAGTTGACTCACTGGAACCCCATAGAAAGTGGCAAGCTCTGAGAGTTTGGCAACCGTGACAGCCCGATCTCCACGCTCATATGAGCCAACAACGACTGCTTTCCACTTGCCATTCGAACGCAGTTCCACAGCTTGGAGGCTCAGCCCCTGTAGCTGGCGAATTGAGCGTAAACGAGCCCCTAAAGACAGTGAATAGTCATCAGACTTAGTCAGTTCGGTCATAGCCTCAACATTACGGAGAGTAACTATGAAGGGCAATAGGTGTATTGATTCTGGAAATCTGGCCCGGTTGGAAATCTGGCCCGATTACTTAAATTCGAGTTGGCTAAAAACCAGTTCGTTAATAACCAGGTAACTCAAACTAATTAGTTAAATACCAGCGCGTTGAGATCCGAGGACGTGAACTCGCATGCCGTTTGTGGTGCCAGGGATTCCTGGTGGCACACCTGCAACAATCACAATCTTTTCGCCAACACTTGCGCGATTAATTTGAAGTAGTGCTTCATCCACCTGCAAAACCATTTCATCAGTGTGGCGAACTGGATTAACTAAGAAAGTTTCAACTCCCCAAACTAATGCAAGTTGCGAACGAGTACGTGGAACAGAAGTAAAGGCCAGTAATGGAGTCTTGCTGCGATGGCGTGAAGTTAATCGAGCTGACAGACCAGTTTCAGTGAATGCAACTAAGAAAGCAGCGTCAACGGCTTGTGCAACAACAGTAGCTGCATGCGTAACAGCGCGTGCAGTGTTGGTGGTTGGATCTTTCTTAAGTTTCGGCAACCGATCTAGTGCTTCGTCTTCAACATGTTCGATGATGCGTGCCATTGTTTCAACAACCAAATTTGGATGTTCGCCGACTGAAGTTTCGCCTGACAACATCAACGCATCTGCTCCATCGAGAACTGCGTTTGCAACGTCACTTGCTTCAGCGCGAGTTGGGCGAGATGCAGTAATCATTGAATCTAGCATTTGAGTGGCAACAATTACTGGCTTGCCAACTGCTCTAGCAGCAGCGACGCAACGCTTTTGCACTAGCGGAACTTGTTCTAGTGGTAACTCAACACCTAGATCGCCACGTGCCACCATGATTGCATCAAATGCATCAACGATTTCTTCAAGATTTTCTACTGCCTGTGGCTTTTCGATTTTTGCAATAACTGGTAAGCGAATTCCCTCTTCATCCATGATGCGATGAACGTCAATGATGTCAGCTGCGTTTCGAACAAAAGAAAGTGCAATCATGTCAACGCCAGTGCGAAGGGCCCATCGAAGGTCGTCCATGTCTTTTTCTGAAAGAGCCGGCACGCTAACTGCAACACCTGGCAGGTTTATGCCCTTGTTGTTAGAGATAACACCAGCTTCAACTACTTCGGTTACTACATCATTTTTTGTGACTTTGGTTGCCCGCAATGAAATGCGGCCATCATCGATCAAAATCATGTCGCCAGCTTTAACATCTCCTGGTAAACCTTTGAAGGTAGTTGAACAACGATCGCTGTCACCTTCAATGTCGTCAATTGTGATTGTGAAAGTTTGACCCAACTTTAGGGTTTCTTTGCCATTCTTAAATCTACCGGTGCGAATTTTTGGTCCTTGTAAGTCGGCAAAGATGCCCACTCCGCGTCCAGTTTCATCTGCCGCTTTGCGCACTGCGTTATAACGAGCCAGGTGTTCGGCATAGTCTCCATGAGAAAGGTTCAGCCGTGCGACGTCCATTCCCGCCAAGATAAGTGCCTTAACGGCTTCTGGGGATTCAGCTGCTGGTCCTAATGTGCAAACAATTTTGGCGCGGCGCACGATAATGGTCCTTTCGGGACTCTCGAAGTTATTTCTTAGATTGTTACGGGTCTTGCAGAGGGAAGGATAGGGGCAGGCAGTTGGGTTGAACCCGTTAAGTAGACATCAACCGCACTCGCGGCTGATCTACCTTCAGCAATTGCCCACACAATCAAGCTTTGGCCTCGGCCAGCATCACCAGCAACAAAGACTCCATCCACATTCGTCTTGTAGCCTGAATCTCGGTTGATGTTGGTGCGTGGATCAAGTTCTACACCAAATTGTTCGACTAATGCACCTTGCTCAGGACCGACAAAGCCCATTGCGAGAAATGCGAGTTGAGCAGGTATTTCGTGGCGGGTGCCGGCAATTGGCTCAAACTTGCCGTTTTTGAATTCGACTTCACTTACAGCCAATGCCCGAAGGTTTCCATTTTCATCTTTCAAGAATTCTTCAGTCGCAACCGCGTAAACCCGCTCGCCACCTTCTTCATGAGCTGAAGAAACGCGATAAACCATTGGATAGGTTGGCCAAGGATTTGCAACTGGCCTTTCATCCGTTGGTCGCGGCATAATTTCAAGTTGCGTAACAGACTTTGCTCCTTGGCGAATTGATGTGCCAAGGCAATCAGCACCGGTGTCACCACCACCGAGAATTACTACATCTTTACCTTCTGCTGAAATTGAAGTTTCTTCAATGTCACCTTCGCAAACGCGATTCGATAAAGGCAAATATTCCATAGCTTGGTAAACGCCAACTGCATCGCGACCTGGCACATCTAAATCACGCCAAGCCGTTGCACCAGTTGCTAAAACAACTGCGTCGTAACGTGCCATCAAATCTTGTGCAGTGATGTCGGTTCCGACATCTACTCCAGTGCGAAATTTCACACCTTCATCTTCCATTTGTTTAATGCGGCGATCTAGATGGCGTTTTTCCATCTTGAATTCTGGAATGCCGTATCTAAGCAATCCACCTGGTCGATCAGCACGTTCGTAAACCGCAACTGTGTGACCCGCGCGAGCAAGTTGTTGTGCAGTTGCCAAACCTGCAGGACCAGAACCAATTACTGCAACTGTTTTACCCGAATGACGAGATGGTGGTTGAGGTGTCACCCAGCCTTCGTCCCAAGCCCGATCAATAATCGAGACTTCAACTTGCTTGATGGTCACTGGATCTTGATTGATGCCAAGTACACAAGCAGTTTCACATGGAGCTGGGCAAAGACGTCCAGTAAATTCAGGGAAATTATTTGTGGCATGCAATCTTTCAATCGCTTCTTGCCAATTATTGTTGTAAGTAAGGTCATTCCACTCTGGAATTAGATTTCCAAGTGGGCAGCCATTGTGGCAAAACGGAATTCCACAGTCCATACAGCGACTTGCTTGGGTATGAAGCTTTTCCCCATCGAATGGTTCATAAACTTCTTTCCAATCGCGAATGCGAACATCAACGGCGCGACGCTTTGGAGTTTCGCGTCCTGCTTTTAAAAATCCTCTTGCATCAGCCACGGGCAGCCTCCATTATCGCATCCACTACATCGCGTCCTTCTGCTTCAGCTTTCGCTTGAGCTGCCAGTACTCGCTTGTAGTCAATTGGCATAATCTTTGTGAAACGCGTTGAAGACTTTGACCAATCTGCAAGTAACTCACTTGCTACAGCTGATCCAGTTTCTTCTAAATGTTCGCGGATAACAGTTTGTAAGAAGTTGTTATCTTCATCATTTGGAGTTTCAAGTTCGACCATATCGGTATTCACCAACGCTGGGTTTAAGTCGAGCACGTATGCGATTCCACCTGACATACCGGCGGCAAAATTACGACCAGTTTTACCGAGCACAATTACTCGACCGCCAGTCATGTATTCGCAACCGTGATCGCCGACTCCTTCAACCACAATTGTGGCGCCAGAGTTTCTAACGCAACAACGTTCGCCAACCATGCCGCGAGCAAATATCTGTCCGCTAGTTGCGCCATAAGCCAAGACGTTTCCAGCAATGACATTTTCTTCAGCTTTGAATTTCACATCTGCTGCCGGCTGCAAAATCAATCGCCCACCAGACAAGCCTTTTCCAACATAGTCATTTGAGTCACCGACAAGGCGGATTGTGATTCCACTTGGCAAGAAAGCGCCGAGGCTTTGACCAGATGATCCAGTCAAAGTGATGTCAATGGTGTTTTCAGGTAATCCTTGTCCGCCATGGCGTTTTGTTAATTCATAACCGAGCATGGTTCCAACTGTGCGGTTTACGTTTCTAACCGGCAAGTTGATGGAAACCTTTTCGCCCTTTTCAAGTGCTTTGGCGGCTAACTTGATGAATTGATTATCAAGTGCATTTACCAATCCGTGGTCTTGAGCTTGCGTTTGATGACGGTCGCCAACAATGTTTTCTGGCGTGTGCAAAATTGGTGACAAGTCCAAACCAGAAACTTTCCAATGGTTTAAAGCTCGATCAAAATCAAGAATCTCACTCATGCCAACTACTTCTTCCAATGAGCGATATCCAAGTTCTGCCAAAATCTCTCGGACTTCTTGGGCAATGTATTCGAAGAAGTTAACAACAAATTCAGGCTTACCGCTAAATCGTGCGCGCAGCTCTGGTGACTGGGTTGCAACACCAACTGGACATGTATCCAAATGACAAACGCGCATCATGATGCAACCGCTAACAACTAGCGGGGCAGTTGCAAAGCCAAACTCTTCAGCACCTAATAGAGCTGCAATGATCACGTCTCGACCAGTCTTTAACTGACCGTCCGCTTGAACTACCACTCGATCGCGCAAACCATTAATCAAAAGAGTTTGTTGAGCTTCGGCAAGACCGAGTTCCCAAGGTCCACCAGCATGTTTCAAAGAAGTTAGTGGCGATGCTCCAGTTCCACCGTCATGGCCAGAAATCAAAATCACATCCGCGTGAGCTTTAGCCACACCTGCGGCAACTGTTCCCACGCCACTTTCCGCAACCAGCTTCACATGGATTCGCGCAACCGGATTTGAATTCTTCAAATCGTGAATCAATTGAGCTAAATCTTCAATTGAATAAATATCGTGATGCGGTGGTGGTGAAATTAATCCAACGCCGGTAGTTGAGTGACGAGTCTTGGCCACCCATGGATAAACCTTGTGACCTGGCAGCTGGCCACCTTCACCTGGTTTTGCACCTTGAGCCATTTTGATTTGGATATCGTCGGCATTAACCAAGTATTCGGATGTGACACCAAAACGACCTGATGCAACCTGCTTGATTGCAGATCGCTTGCTATCGCCATTTGGCATCGTGGTGAAACGTTCGGAGTCCTCGCCACCTTCACCAGTATTGGATTTGGCTCCAATGCGGTTCATTGCGATAGCTAGTGTTTCATGTGCCTCAGCGCTGATTGAGCCATAAGACATTGCACCAGTTGAGAATCGCTTTACGATTTGAGAAATAGGTTCAACTTCAGCAATTGAAATTGATGGTCGCAGACCTTTCTTCAAATTGAATAGACCGCGAAGTGTCATCAATCTTTCTGACTGGTCATTAACACGATCTGTGTATTGCTTGAAAACGTCATAGCGACCTTCGCGGGTGCTGTGCTGTAGTTTGAAAACAGTTTCCGGATCGAACAAATGTGGTTCACCTTCGCGGCGCCATTGATATTCGCCACCAATTGTCAAACTTCTGTGGCTTGGAGAAATACCTGATGGCGGGAATGCCACATCATGGCGTTGCAAAACTTCTGATGCAATTACATCCAGTCCGATGCCACCGAGTTTCGAAGTCACGCCAGTGAAGTATTTGTCCACTAAGTCTTGTGACAAACCAATTGCTTCGAAGATTTGTGCTCCGCGATAGGAGTCGACAGTTGAGACGCCCATCTTGCTCATTACTTTCAAGACGCCTTTACCTAATGCCTTAATTAGGTTGCGCATCGCCTTTTCAGGTGAAGTATCACCAAGCACGCCAGAGCGTGCTAGAACTTCAACTGATTCAAGTGCAAGATAAGGGTTTACTGCCGCAGCACCAAAGCCAATCAGCAATGCAACATGGTGCACCTCGCGCACGTCGCCAGCTTCAATTAACAAACCAACTGTGGTGCGAGTGCGCTGGCGCACTAAGTGATGATGAACTGCTGAACAAAGTAAAAGTGATGGAATCGGTGCTTGGTCTGAGTCAGAATCGCGGTCGCTCAAAACTACAAAGCGAACTCCTGATCGGAGTAAGTGATCCACTTCGCGACAAATCTCTTCTAACCGTTGCGCTAATGCATCTCCCCCACCAGATACGTTGTAAAGACCAGAAATCTTTGCAGCGGCAAACCCCGGCAGATTTCCATCTTTGTTAATGTGCAAAATCTTTGCCAAGTCATCATTGTCGATTACCGGAAATGGCAACACAACCTGTCGGCAATGTTCTTCGGTTGCATCAAGGAGATTTAGTTCGCGTCCAGTTGCAGTTGAAAGGGACGTCACGATCTCTTCGCGGATTGCATCGAGTGGCGGATTGGTAACTTGAGCAAACAATTGGGTGAAGTAATCGAAAAGCAAACGTGGACGTTTGGAAAGAATCGCAATTGGTGTGTCAGTACCCATTGAGCCGAGAGCTTCACCGCCAGTTTTGGCCATCGGGGTAAGGATTACGCGCAATTCCTCTTCGGTATATCCAAATGTTTGCTGACGACGAATAACTGATGATGCTGTATGAATGATGTGTTCTCGCTCTGGCAATTCTTCTAAATGAATAATTCCCTTTTCTAGCCATTCACCGTATGGCGCAGCATTCGCAAGTTCGGATTTGATTTCTTCGTCTTCAACAATGCGACCTTTTGATGTGTCAACTAAAAACATGCGACCTGGTTGCAAACGACCTTTGCGAACAATTTTGCTCTGGTCGATTTCAAGCACGCCAGATTCTGAAGCCAAGACAACAAAACCATCTTCAGTAACCCAAAAACGCCCAGGGCGAAGTCCATTTCGATCAAGAACGGATCCGATCAAGGTGCCATCAGTAAATGAAATGTTTGCTGGTCCATCCCATGGTTCCATCAATGCAGAGTGGTATTCATAAAAGGCTCGACGAGCTTGATCCATATTTGGATTGTTTTGCCAAGCTTCTGGAATCATCATCAAGACTGCATGTGGCAATGAACGCCCGCCCATATGCAGAAGTTCAAGAACTTCGTCAAAAGATGCAGAGTCAGATCCACCTTCACTCACAACTGGCAAGATCCGTGAAATATCTCCTGGAATTACTTCACTGGTTAAAGCAGCTTCCCGAGCGTGCATCCAGTTGCGATTTCCCTTGACAGTGTTGATCTCACCATTGTGTGCAATCAATCGGTAAGGGTGCGCAAGTGGCCATGACGGAAATGTGTTGGTTGAGAATCGTGAGTGCACAAGGGCAATCGCAGTTTTCATTCGTTCATCAGAAAGATCTGGGAAGAACGGTTCCACTTGAGCAGTAGTCAGCATTCCTTTATAGACAAGTGTGCGACTTGAAAGCGATGGGAAATAAACCGCTGCTTCCATCTCGGAACGTTTGCGCAAAACAAATAGTCTGCGTTCTAAATCTAAGCCAATAGCCGTTGAGCCAACAAAAAACATTTCAAAAGCCGGCATAACAGATTTTGCAGTTTGTCCGATTTCTGAATCATTGGTTGGCAAGTCCCGCCAGCCGAGAACTTCTAGTCCTTCTTGTTCTGCGATTGATTCGATGTGAGTTTTTGCAGCTTCACGCGCACCAATATCGGTTGGCAAGAATGCAATTCCCGTTCCATAGTTACCAAAGTCCGGAAGTTTGAAATCAACAACTGCTCGCAAGAATTCATCAGGCAACTGCAACAATATTCCAGCACCATCGCCAGAATCAGGTTCAGCTCCGCTTGCACCACGATGTTCAAGGTTGGTTAATGCTAAAAGTGCCTTTTGCAAAAGATCATGAGAAGCAACGCCATCAAGTTTCGCTACCCAAGCAACACCACAAGCATCTCGCTCATTGGCAGGGTCATAAAGACCCTGAGCACCAGGTGTAGAAAGAAAATGTTTGATAGCCACTATTTCTCCGTGTCGTTTTCTCGATAGTAGACGGACGACAGTGGCCGAATAAGGGTTGAAATCTAGCAGCGAGGCCTAGAGCAACCCAAGAACTGCAATATGTGACTTAGGCAACTATTGGCCTAATTGTCTATTTCGTGAGTATTTTCAGGGGTTTTGAGTGTGTTTTGAGCCTTACGACTGCGGTAAATCCAGAAAACTGACGCGAAGCCCACGGCTAGAGATGTCAACACATTCAGCCGTAGTCCCAAAATGTGATTGGCCTCATCGATTCGCAAGGCTTCAATCCAGACCCGTCCAAGGCAATACATCGCGATATAAAGGGCAAAAACTTGTCCGTTTTTGAGTTCGAATTTCTTACCTGCCCAAATCAAAAAGAGAGCAACTGATGCACACCATATTGATTCATACAGAAATGTTGGATGAAAAGTGGTGAAGCTTTCAAAACCAGCCGGTCGGTGGGCATAAGAGATCTCTAATCCCCAAGGAAGATCGGTTGGACTGCCAAACAATTCTTGATTGAAATAGTTTCCAAATCTGCCGATTGCTTGACCCAAAATAATTCCAGGAGCTAACGCGTCTGCAATACCTGGCAAATTGATTTTGTACTTCTTACATGCATACATTGCGCCAGTACTTCTTACATGCATACATCGCGCAAACAAAACCAAGCGCAATTGCTCCCCAAATTCCAAGACCACCGTCCCAGATGCGAAAAGCTGCAACTAAACCTTTGCCGTCAGGGCCAAAATAAATCTGATTGTCAGTTATGACATGGTAAATCCGCCCGCCAATTACGCCTGCCGGAACTGCATAGATCGCAATGTTTCCAACATCATCTTTATCCCCACCGGCAGCAACCCAACGATTAGTACCAATCCGCATTGCAACAAGAATTCCAATGATGATTGCAATTGCATATGCACGAATTGGAAGTGGCCCCAAACTCCATACTCCATTTTCAGGAGATGGAATTGAGGCCACCAATAAGTTAGTCAACTACTTACCTACGGCGTCGCGAATCC
>JAPLBX010000095.1 GCA_026392535.1 Actinomycetota bacterium | reverse complement strand
GTTTGGAAGTTGCGCCGTGTGCTTCACGCACTAGACAACCAACAAGCAATCGAACTTCTGTTGAACAAACTCAAGGAAACAAAGACAAACTTTGAATTCTTGCTACAAGTTCAAAAGACAACTCCAGATCAGTCAATGGCATCAAACGATCAGGAATATTCTTAAACCACTAATAGAAATGGCCCGGAGAAGTCCGGGCCATTTCTATTTGAAAATTCGAGTAATAAATGCACCTAAAATTCGAACATAAAATCTAGAACTACGTTTGAGTCTTGTACCAATCTCGCGCACTAAGGCTGAAGTGCTGATTCCAGCAAATCTTGAGATTGAAGACAAATGAATTACTAGATCTGCTGCCATCTCAACTGGGACCACCGAAATCGGAGCGCCTGATTCACTCTCAGAGCTGTGCGCGATCAATGAGGCTGCGTCTCCCAAAATTTCAGCACCTACGTTGTTAATGCGCTCCACCTGATCTTTAGAGTAGGGAGCAAGAAACTCAACTGCCCACGCGGGCAATTGCAATTTTGGATCTTCTTTGAATTTCGACGGGTTGTCACTTAAGAATTTCACAAAGTTTCCCCGAATGAAGTATCTATATTGCGCCCACTTCCATTTCTTAGGTTTGCGAAGATTCACCTGGCGCAATATCTCAACTTCGGAAGCAGTGAGCGATCTATTAATTCTCTTAATCTTTGCTGGTTTCAACGTTTCGTTTGTAATGCCGATCGCACTTTCGAAACGGCGGTATAGAACATCGGGATTCGATTCATCTGCAATGATTATGGTGACATTGTTTGCACCAAAAGCTTTTACCCAAGTTTCAATTATTCCCGCGTAATCAACCAGGGATATTTTTGGCTTTGAATTGTCCAGAAGTGAGTGCAACCACTTGTCATATGTCCAGGTTTTGCCTTTTTGAAGTGACTGTTGGTATCTAGATGGCAATACCTTTGCAAAGGGTCTCAATGTGAAAATAATTTTGTATTCGCTAGCGCCTAATTCGGCTTTCATCTTTGGGATTTTGTCTTGGCCAACTCGTATGAAATATTCACTTGAAATCAAAACTGGAATTTTGGAGTTTTTTGAGCTTTGGCAAAGTTTTTTCCAAGCAGCAAGCGGTGTGTTTTCGCCACCTTCCCCGTCCCAGCCAAATGTGTATTTAGTCAATGCCCAAGCTGCTCTGTGATGAGCGTTATTCAAAGGTGGTTGATAAAGCAAGTTTTGTTTTTCTAAATCTTCACTTGACTGCATGAGGCTGGCTTGTAGGGCGGTAGTTCCCGATTTGGGGAAACCAGGATGAATGATTATCTTCTTAGCCATGAAGTTACTTAGCTAGTCTCTGCAAAATCTTTGTGACCAAGCTCTTTAAGAATGATGGGTCTTTGCTATTTAGGCGGCGGAAGAACTCAGCGCGAATTTGTTTTCCTGAAGCATCAAGCAAGATTGATTCTTGCTTGTGAAGCAGCAGTAATTCAGCTGCGAAATCCAGTGGCAGGGAACTTATCGGTTCATTGACACCTGTTGGGACATCTGCATTTGCTGTTCCATCGATATCACCGATGATTTTTATACCCATCGAATGGAGTTTTTGAATATTGCTTACAGTCAATTCTTTAGCGCGGTCAACAGCCCACTGTGGGGTTAACAATTTATGTTGCCCATCTTGGGCCGGCACATCGGTCAGGTTGCGAAAAATTCCGTTTCGAATCATGGTTGCGTACTCGCCCCAGGCAAGAGTACGGTCGAACTTTTTGTTCATTTCTAACAACAAACAAATCTCTTCCCAAGTTAAGGAGCGATTCAAACCTTTTTCTTCGATTTGTTTCAACAAGTCATTTGGCAAGCTCAATAATTCGCTAAAAGTTTCATAAATCAAGTTCGGTTTGGTTTCATCAACAACCAACAAAGTCACATTTTCAGGGCCAAAGACATCAACCCAGCGCTGAATAACAACTGGATGATCGTGACGAGTCCAAAAAGTTCGCCACTGAACCTTGTCTTCACCGCCATTGAAAATGCGTTGTAACCAATCTTCATAGTTGAGGCGCATTCCGTACTTTAAAGATTGAATGTATTGAGAAGGCAACATCTTCACAAGTGGACGAAGTGTGAACACCACTTCAATCTTGTCGACCTTGAGGTCTTTGCTCATTCTCTCAACGTCGTCACGGGTTAGTTCGGCTAAGAATTCGGAAGAGAAGAGTGAAGTGCCTTCAAAGTCATTTAGTTTGCCTGCTAGTTTGTCCCAAACTTCAATCGGAGTAACGCTTCCACCGCCATCTTCCCAGCCCCAGTGGCGGCCTTTGAGGGCCCAGGCTGCCCGATGTTGACCAGTGGATCTTGAAGAGTCAGCTGAAGATAAAGCGGGGTAAAGCACCCCATTTTCCAGAAGTTTTTCGCGATTGGCGGCAAGGCTCGATTGCAGAGCAGTAGTACCAGTTTTAAAGAACCCTGCGTGAATCACAATTCGCTTAGCCATGCGTAAATTTCCTAACCCTTAGCCTGCGCCGAGCGGAAGTCTAATGAGCGTCTATGGGTAGGGTTTGCTCCTGTTCGCACGATTTAGAGATGGGTTTTTATGAGTTCTCAGGGCATAACTGCAATCTTGCTAAACGGTGGCTTTGGCACCCGTTCAGGGGCAAGTGAGCCTAAGCAATTTCTGAACCTGAATGGCATTCCAATCCTTGCCTACAACCTTCTAGCAATGCAGAAGGTTGCTGCAATCGAAAAGATCATCATCAACTACCCAGATGGGCAGCTAGACAAGGTGCGGGAAATAGTCACCGGCTATGCAATCACCAAGCCAGTGGAATACGTAGAAGCAGGTGACACCCGCCATGCGTCAGTCGCACTCATGCTTGAACACGTCACCACATCACGCGTCATCATCAACGAAGCAGCTCGTCCATTTGTTTCACCTGCTGACTTTCAACTTCTAATCGACTGCCCAGCAAAGAACGTTTCACTAACTTTGCCGATTCCATTCACTGTTGCACCAGTCGATCCTGCAACCGGCAAAATCACTGGCAGCCTAGAACGCGACAAACTTCGCAACATCCAACTCCCACAGAAGTTTGAAACAGCAGATCTTCGTGCAGCACACGAACATGCCAAGAAAAACAGCATCGTGTTCACTGAAGATGCAACTTTGGTTGCCGTTGCCGGATTCGATGTTGAATTCATCAACGGGCCAGAAACAAACTTCAAAATCACCACCCCATTCGATTTGAAACTAGCGAACTACATGTTCCGCAAGGAAACTGATCGCGATGAGTAAAGCTGTCCTAATCACTGGCGCTTCTCGCGGCATTGGTCTCGCAACCGCAATGGAATTTCTTGAAAATGACCCAGACACAACTGAACTCATTTTGGTTGCTCGCAAATCTTCCCACGCTGATGAAAGTTTCAAAGAACTTCAAAATCTAAACAAGCGTGGCATCAAGATTTCGAAATACGGCTACGACCTTTCAAGCGAAGATGATGTCGAGAAATTCCTTGAAGAACTTGCAAAGAATCATCCAAACGTTGATGTGCTAATCAACAATGCCGGCTTCACCAAGCCAGAGCCAATCCAGCAAATCGACATGGCTGATTTCCGCACCACGATGCAGGTCAATCTCTATGCGCCTTTCCGGATTGTGCAGGGATTACTAAGCCAAATGAAGTTCCCTAAAACCATCGTCAATGTTGCTTCCACCGCGGGTATGACCGGTCGCTCAGGCTGGCTCACTTATGGCGCATCAAAAGCTGCGATGATCAACATGAGCCAGGTCATGAAAGAAGAGCTGGGTTTCTTTGGCACGGACG
>JAPLBX010000171.1 GCA_026392535.1 Actinomycetota bacterium | reverse complement strand
GTCAGCATCGAAAGTTTCCGAAGCCAAAACGCTCACGCCACCGATGCCATCGCCACCGGTACGAGCACCATAAAGAATCACAGCATTACCAACACCACTTGCTTTAGCTAAGTGAATGTCTTCATGCTTCATCGTTCCCACACACAGAGCGTTTACTAATGGGTTGCCCTGATAACTGGAATCAAAAACTATTTCGCCACCAATGTTTGGCAGACCTAGGCAGTTTCCATATCCGCCGATGCCGGAAACAATGCCTGTTAGAACTCGACGGGTGTCAGGATTTTCTGGATCTCCGAAGCGGAGTGGGTCCATGACGGCAACTGGACGAGCGCCCATAGAAATGATGTCGCGAACGATGCCACCGATTCCGGTTGCAGCGCCTTGATATGGCTCAACATAAGAAGGATGGTTATGAGATTCAACCTTGAACGTCACTGCCCAGCCTTGGCCGATATCAACTACGCCAGCATTCTCGCCAATACCAACCAGCATTGAATCGTTCTTTGGAACTTTGGTTCCAAACTGACGTAAATGAACTTTGGAAGATTTGTAACTGCAGTGCTCTGACCACATAACGGAATACATTGCTAATTCAGATGATGTTGGACGGCGACCAAGAATCTCGCAAATTGATTCGTATTCGTCTTTCTTTAAACCAAGTTCAGCAAACGGCTGAGAAGTTTTTGGTGAAGAAGTGGCATCGGAAACAGTATCAAAGCTCATGCTGAAACTTTTCCGTTGTTAACAAGTGAAGAAAGAAGCGACGTGAAGAATCCCAGACCATCAGTTGTTGGGCCAGTTAGCTTTTCAACTGCATGTTCTGGGTGCGGCATGATGCCAACAACGTTTCCATGCGCGTTTGTAATTCCAGCAATATCGCGACGAGAACCGTTTGGATTTAGTTCTAGGTATCGAGCTATTACTCGCCCTTCGCCCTCTAGTTCATCCAAAGTTTTTTCGTCAGCAACATAGCCGCCTTCACCGTTCTTTAGTGGAATTAAAATCTCTGCGCCGATTTCAAAATCTGACGTCCACATCGAACTATTGTTTTCAATTCTAAGTTTTTGGTCCCGGCAAACGAAATGCAAATGATCATTACGAGTTAATGCGCCAGGCAATAAATGCGACTCAGTTAAAACTTGAAATCCATTACAAATTCCAAGAACAGGTAGTCCGCCATTAGCTGCATCAACAAGCTTTCCCATTACCGGAGCAAACTTTGCAATTGCCCCGCAGCGCAAATAATCACCATAAGAAAAACCACCAGGAAGTACGACCGCATCTACGGAATGCAAATCAGCATCGGCATGCCAGAGTGCAACAGATTCGCCGCCAGCTAATCGGACTGCACGAGCTGCATCTTTATCATCAAGGGACCCAGGGAAGGTGATCACGCCAACCCGTGGAGTCATGGGCGAACCTGCACTGTGAAATCTTCGATAACTGGATTGCTCAATAGCGTTGCAGCAATTTCATTGATCTGAGCTAATTTTGCATCATCAACATCGCCATCAATGCTTAATACAAACTGCTTGCCCTGTCGCACATCCGCAACACCGGAAAG
>JAPLBX010000122.1 GCA_026392535.1 Actinomycetota bacterium | reverse complement strand
CCAGTAACAGGGTCTGTTTCCTTCCATACTCCGATTGAAGTCATAATCTCGTCAACTTCTTTGTGCTTATCATTTAAGCTTTCACGTGCGTTCACATTCGGAATATGCACAATCGTTTTCTGTAATGGATCCAAGACATCCTGCACCGCATCCACATAACGCCCCGAATAAAAGTAATAGCCAATTCCCAGCGATTTCAAATGCTCATAACCGTTCAACTGTTCATAGTAAGTGTAAGTCACCGTCGCGAACCGATTTTCGTCCTCCGGCTTCAAAACCGCTTCAGCATCGCCTCGGAAATACGACCCGGTCATCGCTACCAAATGAATCCGATCACGGTTCAAAAATTCAACAAGTTGAGCGCCCAATCGATTATCTGGGTTGGCACTCACATGGTGAAATTCATCAATCGCTATCAAACAGTCGTCAAATGCTTCAACTTTCAGTTCCTCAACCGCAAATCTAAAAGTCGCATGAGTACAAATTAAAATTGTGTCAGTGCTTGCTAAAAATTGACCAACAGCCTTAACCGTCGACTTTGCCACTTTCGGGTCGTCGATACCCGGTGCATTACACAAATTCCATTGTGGCTTCACTTCCCAGTCCGTCCAGAAACCAGCCTCCGTCAGCTTTTCACTCGCAAAGCTCCCACCTATCGACCTTTCAGGCACCGCAATAATCGCCTTCTTAATGCCCTGGTTCGCTAGTTTGTCCAGAGCAATAAACATCAAAGCCCGTGACTTACCCGAAGCGGGCGGCGACTTGATCAATAAATACTGCTCACCACGCTGAGCATAAACCCGCTCCTGCATCGGCCGCATTCCCATCTCATTTGCCTTTGTCGCAGCCCCCGTTCGTTGCGTTTGTATCGAAACACTATTGGTAGGTTTCATTTTTTCTTTCCTCTTACCTTGCTATCATTCGCCGTCAACTTGACATACATTTCAAAGAGCTTTTCTAGTCGCTCAGTATCGTTCTTAAATCGACGCCCAATATAAATTCGTTCAAGAGTTTCATCATTGACATCATGTGCCCGTTTCAGATCGTCAGGCATTTCTTCTGGCTCATAAAGATCAGCAATCGTTTTCGGGTAGTGCCGCTCTCGTGCCAACAAAATTTCCTCAGCACATCTCGTCAAATCAACTCTGTTTTGTTCCGTGAGTGTTGGAACTGGAAAAGTGTTCCAACCCAATGTATTCGAGTACCGAAAACTGGTACCTAACTTCCCACAGACCGTTGCTATCCACACCCAATGCAAACGCGAAACAATGATTGCCATATTCCACAACGGAGCATCAAACATAGCAAAAGCTAAATTACTCACCACTGTACCTTTAGGCAATACCCCGGCTGGTAAATATTCACGGTTCTCTGACGAAACTGCTGGCAAAACTATGGTTAGCTGTTTTGCGGCAAACATACGCTGAAATTGATGAGATTTATAGGCAATATCTTTGGCCGTCGTTCCGCCTATAAGTCTCAAATTATGCACTTCCTGAATTCGCTTTGCAATGGCAGGTATGGCTTGTGCTTCCTGTAAAGTTTCATCTTCAATCCATAAGCAATATCGCTCTAAACCGCGAATAAATTCAGCGGAGCCATAAATTCTTCTAATCAAGCGAACTTGCGTCTCCTTTGGCAAATCCAGTACATCACGTTCGTTGCGTGTTAACAATAGATGCCCCCCGTCTATCGGTGTATTGCCAAAGACCATAACCGCTTGTCCACATAACGGTTCGCTTTCCTTCTTGACACAAATTAGGCTTCCTGGCACAAGGTAAGGACCGATTTCACTGCATTGCTTCACCAACCCCTCTTGATATAACCACTTCGGATGCTGTGATTTTTTTCCTAGGCCAATAATTACAACCGTCACACCTGCATTGTGCGTCGCCAGATTTGCCCATTTAAATGAAATTTGCGCAAAACGAATTTCGCACCCACGAGAAAACGCTACTGGCCAAATGTCACTTGCCTGTGACCCTTGACAAACACTATTCGTGGCTACAAATGCGGCAATTACATTCGGCTCATGGTCAATATAGTCAAAAAAGCGTGCAAACCAGCCAGTAACAAGATCAGTAGACTTCGCTATACTCGGATGCTTACACCATGCCAAGGCCAAATCTGACTTCTGTTCGACTGTTTGTAATTTACTGCCTCTATATGGCGGGTTGCCACAAATATACGTTTCACCGCCATCGTTGCTAAACTCAATCATCGACTGCTCTAAAGGTGTTTCAAATAGGTCTTGAGCAGTTGATTTTATATCCACAGCCTTTCCCGATGGTGGGCATATACTGGACCAATCTAACCTCAAAGCGTTTCCCGTCACAATCCAGTTTTCCTGCGACAATGGTAAAAATTCTG
>JAPLBX010000085.1:2015-2902 GCA_026392535.1 Actinomycetota bacterium | reverse complement strand
CTAGAACAATGTGGACTAGAACAATGTGGACTAGAACCCCAGCGGGACTAGAAAAGCAAGTGAATTAGAACTGTGAAGTAGAACAAGGTCAGCACTCGTTTTGAGTGCTGACCTTTTCTCTTAGGCTTACGCACATGTTCTCGCGCCCAATCACTCCTATTGCACTGATTGCAAGCGCAGTGGTGGTTCTAGACCGCTCAAGCAAGATTTGGGCTGAGAACTCACTAACTCCAGGCATCAGCAAACCTGTAATCGGTGAGCTGCTGCAATTTCACCTGACATATAACCCAGGTGCTGCTTTCAGTATCTTCACCAATGCCACCTGGTTCTTCACACTCTTTTCAACCTTCGTCGTTGGCTACATCATCTTCAAAGCCAAAATGATCACCTCAAAGGTTTGGCAAATAGGTGTCGGTGGCATTCTTGGTGGTGCGATTGGAAATCTGATCGACCGGGCAATAAACAATCCTGGATTTCCAAATGGTCACGTCACAGACTTCCTGCAACTTCCAAACTGGCCAGTGTTCAACGTTGCTGACTCTTCGGTTTGTCTTTCAGCAATTTTCCTAATCATTCTTTCAATGCGCGGCATCAACTACGATGGAAGTAAAGATGTCTGAACATAAATCGCTCCACGTTCCTGAAGGCTTGCATGGCGAACGAATCGATGCAGCAATGGCTCGGATGCTTGGACTTTCTCGCACCAAAGCTGCTGACCTAATCGACAACGGACATGTCACACTAAACGACAAAGTTGCCAAAGCATCTGACAAAGTTCATGGTGAAGATTTCCTAGAAGTGCATTTCCCGGTTGAAAAAGATCAACTAGAAGTAAAAGCTGAAGTTGTTGATGGACTAAAAGTTCTATATGACGACACTGAAATAGT
>JAPLBX010000085.1:0-1911 GCA_026392535.1 Actinomycetota bacterium | reverse complement strand
TCCATCACAAGGATGGGATGGACCAACAGTTGTTGGTGGACTAGTGGGCCTTGGCTATCGCATCGCAACAAGTGGTGCACCAGAACGGCAGGGGATTGTTCAACGTCTCGATGTTGGCACTAGCGGCGTCATGGTCATCACCAAAAGTGAACACGCCTACTCCCACCTCAAACAACAATTTCGCGATCGCACACCAATCAAGACTTACCACGCAGTAGTTCATGGCCGGCTCGATCCATCAGTCGGAACCATTGATGCGCCCCTAGGTCGCCATCCTCACCACGACTTCAAATTCGCAGTAATGGCAGGTGGCAGAGACTCCATCACACATTACAAAACCATGGAAGCTTTCTCACATGCATCTTTGGTTGAAGTGCACCTTGAAACTGGTCGTACACACCAAATCCGCGTCCACATGTCAGCTCTGCGCCACCCATGTGTTGGCGACGAAATGTATGGCGCCGACCCAACACTTACAAAGAAACTCAAACTAACCCGCCAATGGCTTCACGCCGTCGACCTAGAAATCGAACATCCAACAAGCGGACAACGCATCAGTTTTCATTCAGAATATCCAGCCGACCTGCAAGCCGCACTCGACAAACTAAGAGAGGTTGATTCGCTATGACAACTTTCACTTTCAAATCACCAAATGTGCAAGACATCACCGTAAACCGTCTTGGCTTTGGCGCCATGCGCATCACTGGCCCCGGCATTTGGGATTACCCAGCCGACATCGACAACGCAATCAAAGTTTTGAAGCGCACCAAAGAACTCGGCGTCAACTTCATCGACACTGCAGATTCATACGGACCAGAAACCAGCGAAGACTTAATCGCTCGCGCATTGCATCCGTACAAAGACATGTTCATCGCCACCAAAGCAGGCCTCACTCGCCAAGGACCAGATGTTTGGACCCCAGTTGGAAATCCAAATTACCTAAAGCAATGCCTAGAACTTTCTTTGCGCAGACTAAAAGTAGACTCAATTGATCTCTACCAACTCCACCGCATCGATGGAAACTATCCATTAGAAGATCAACTTGGTGTTTTCAAAACCGCGCAAGAAGAGGGCAAGATAAAACACTTCGGCCTATCTGAAGTCAGTGTTGAACAAATCCACGAAGCTGAAAAAACCATTCATGTCGCATCAGTTCAAAACCTCTACAACGTCGGCAATCGCCAATCTGAAGAAGTCTTGAAAGAATGCGAAAAGCTGAACATCGGTTTCATCCCATGGTTCCCAATCGGTGGCCGCTCAATCTCCGACATGGCTGACCAACTCGAAACCATCTCGAAGCGAACCGGCCACACCCATGCCCAGCTCTCACTTGCATGGCTACTGCAAAAATCCCCAGTCATGCTGCCAATTCCAGGAACATCATCGCTCTCACACCTCGAAGAGAACATGAAGGCAGCCAGCATCACTCTTGATGCTCAAACTGTGTCCGAATTAGACGCTATTGCTTAAGGAAAGCTCGCCAGAGCTCTTTAGCTAACTTGACTTCAAGTTTGCTTGCCAAATTTGCCGGAATGCCAGCCACTTGAATCAACTTTTGGTGGATTGCTTCAATTGATTCTTCCTGCGAAGTTTCCATTCTGTCTCTTAAAGTTCGCGGATTCATAACTTCAAGAGCATTTTTCAGCTGCAATGTTTCTGGATCTTCTCCCAGTTCCACTATGCGCTTTTTTACAGTTTTGTAGATTTCCTCTTTTGCTCTGGCCCCAACACCCCAAACAACTGAGTATTCAATTCGCTTTTCTGATTCGTAAACCCGCCACACAATGCGCCAGTGATTGTTGCCAACTTTTATTTTTCGAAAATTAAGAAGGTCACCATGAAGGCTTTTCCCTACGTAAGGCGCTTTCGCGATCTCAATAATTTTCTTTGTCACTAAACGAACAATTTGAG
>JAPLBX010000135.1 GCA_026392535.1 Actinomycetota bacterium | reverse complement strand
CCACTTCAATATCATGAATTAAAGCGCGATACTTTGATGGATGTAGCTTTGCTAAATGTTTAGATAACTCTGAAAAATTGTCGAATGAAGAGTTAGTGGCATTAGTAGCAATCGATAGAAGCTCTTCGTTTGTACTGGTTTCAATTGCAGTTGGGATACCTCGATGACGAAAATCTTCGCCGTCTACTCGTAAACTTTCGAAATGCGCAGCAAGGCCCTGAATCTCCCGTTGGAAATCATCTGCCGCAAAACGCTCCTCGCCAAGTCGGTCAGGCAAGGTGTTGCTTGTGGCTGCAAGAAAAACGCCATGCTCGACTAGTTTCATCAACAATGTTGACATCAAAACAGTATCACCTGGGTCATCGAGTTCAAATTCATCAATGCAAACAAGCTTGAACTTCTGCAACAATGAGACAGTTTCATGAAAGCCTAAAGCCCCGACCAAATTTGTGTATTCAACAAATGTTCCAAAGACTTTCGGAACATCAACTTCGTGCCAGAGGGCCGCTAATAGGTGGGTTTTGCCAACTCCAAAACCGCCATCTAGATAGCGACCTTTCAGCCTTGAATCATTACGTTTCCAAAACTTCTTTGGCTCGCTTATCAAGGCAGCGAATTCCTGCAAATTCTCGAGCGTCAAACTTTGGGTGGGCTGGTGCGGATTTGGGATGTAGTTGCTAAACCGAACCTGATCGAAATGAGGTGGTGGAACCAACCCTGCTATTAGTTCATCACTGCTTACCTTGGGCATTCTCTCGGTGAGTGATGTGTACATAGGGCGGAACTCTAAACTTTCTGTAAGGATTAGACACTATGGACTTTCAAAGTGTTGACTTTCTTGACGTAATCGCCTTTCCAGCTAAAGGTGTCCGCGCCGCCATGATTCAGAATGCTAACGGAGGCTGGCTAGATAGTGACGGCTCATCTAGGAAATTAAGCAATCCAATGGATTTGCAGTGGTTACTTGCCCATAGATATGTTGCTGACGCGGTGCTTGTTGGCTCAGATACAGCTTTAAAAGAGATGTATCAAGCGATCACATGCCCAGAACCTGTCCAAGCTTGGCGCTCACAAAAAAATCTACAAACTAATCCTTTATTGATCACTACAACCACAAGTTCAACAAAATTGCCGCAGCTACTTGAGATCTCAGATTACGTAATTACGCCTATGAATTTTGAGACAGGCATCAACAATCCTAAGATGCTGAAAACTGGCGGGGATCAAATCGATTGGTCAGAGGCATTCTCGAAGTTGAACGAACGCGGGATTATTCGCATAAATTGCGAAGGTGGTCCAAAACTAATCCAAAACCTAATAGCAATTGGATTAATAGATCAGTTCGTATTGACTCAAAGCCCGGTTGGCGGCCCTGGTTGCGAACCGTCTGTCCTTGAATCTTTTTTAACAACCAATGCTGCAGAAGTATTGTTTGAATCAGATGGTTACACATTCCAACACAATGGCAAACTTCCATTATGGGATGACCTATTGACGGTCGGCGAATACTTTGTTCTTCGAGATGCCGGAACCCAGGCTCCATTTTCGGTTGACTACGAAAAGAAACCAGCGGCCGGCTACTACACATGCCGCTCGTGTGGCGCAAGACTGTTTGACGCTACTGATCAATTCGATGCCCGCTGTGGGTGGCCAGCTTTTTGGAAACCTACCGATAATGCCAATTTGATTCTTGAAGACGACGATAGCAAAGGCTACAAACGCGTAGAAGTGAAATGCGGAAGTTGCGATAGTCACCTCGGTCACGTTTTTCACGGCGAGGGGTTCGGCTTCTCTACTGATGACAGATATTGCATCAACGCAATTTGTTTAGTTCGTAAATACGATTAGCGGTTTAGTCCGTAAACATAGATAGGCGTTGGATTAGTAAATACCAGTATTTGCTAACCAATTGCTATTTGGCAAACTCCAATTAATG
>JAPLBX010000024.1 GCA_026392535.1 Actinomycetota bacterium | reverse complement strand
TATTGTTCTAGAGAACCATCTTCAAGTGGGTTTGATGTGTAACCAACCTTGTCTAGATTGCGTTGGGTGAATTCATCAGTATTCAAAATTAGATCAGCACCAGCAGGCAAATCTTTTAAGTTAGCTTTCAACGCTGCTGGATTCATTGCAACTAGTGCAGTCGGGGTATCGCCCGCAGTTGTAATTTCGTGGTCAGCAAAGTGAAGCTGGAAAGCCGAGACACCAGGAAGTGTTCCTTGGGGTGCACGGATTTCGGCCGGGAAGTCCGGCAGGGTTACGAGGTCATTTCCAAAGATTGCGGTAGCGCTGGTGAACTGATCACCAGTTAACTGCATGCCATCGCCTGAGTCCCCAGCGAATCGAATTACTACTCGCCCGAGGGTCACAATCTCTTTAGTCACAAAAGTCCTTTGGTCAGCATTCCCTCTCTCTAAAGGAGAGCCAAAACGCACAGCCCCATTCTCACCCTTTTGCTCACAAAATGGCACCTGTTTCCACTATTTGGCGGGTAACCTCACTCCTATGCAAACCTCATTCACTCCGCTGGCTCTGGCCTGCTGTGAGGCAGAGAGGGCAATCTCCTCAAATCTGTCCAAAAATCAAGATTTGCTCTCTTTTCGTGAGCCAAATGAGAGCCGAGATGCCCATCTCCGAGTAATCGCTGGCACGCTCAGCAAAGCGAAGAAAACCCACAACAATCAAAAACTAGCCCTGGATTGGACCACAAATGACTAACGAATGGTGGCGCGAAGCCGTCTTCTACCAGATCTATCCACGGTCGTTTTCTGATAGCAACGGTGATGGGATTGGCGACCTACGTGGTGTGCTAAACCGCATTGATTATTTGAAAGACCTCGGCATTGATGCCCTTTGGCTTTCACCTTTTTTCCCATCCCCACAAGTTGATGCTGGCTATGACGTAAGTGACTATCGAAATGTAGATCCACTCTTTGGCACCCTCGAAGATTTTGACGAACTAGTTCATGCCTGCCATGCCCGCAACATCAAAGTCACAATCGACATTGTGCCAAACCACTGCTCGAATCAACACGAACTTTTCAAAGCCGCCGTTCTAGCTGGACCAAACTCACCAGAACGCGAACTCTTTCACTTCCGAGAAGGACGCGGAGAACATGGCGAAATCGCACCAAGCAACTGGACCAGCGCTTTTGGTGGCCCGTCATGGACGCGAATTACTGAACCAGATGGAACTCAAGGTCAGTGGTATTACCATCTCTTCGATTCATCACAACCAGACTTCAACTGGGAACACCCAGCAGTCATTGCTGAATTTGAAAACACATTCCGCTTCTGGCTAGATCGCGGTGTTGATGGTTTTCGTATCGACGTCTCTGATGCACTGATCAAGGACACCTCATTTGCCGACACAGATGGTGGCTATCCACTGATTCCAAAAGATGACACCTGTTCAATTCATGACATCTATCGCAAATTCCGCGAAATCATGAATCAATACGATGGCGATCGGATGGCGGTAATTGAAACTGGTGCGGAAGACGAAATCGTCGCGCTATTTATTCGTCCTGACGAAATGCATCTCGCTTTCAACTTCCATTTCTTAAAATCTGCTTGGGGTGCCGATCTAATCAAACATGCAATCGAGCAATCTCTATCGGCAAATGCAATTGTTGGCGCATCCACAACCTGGGTAATCGACAATCACGACAACCCACGCTCAGTCACTCGCTACGCATCAACCACCCACTTAGATGGCCACTACGTCCCAGCTGTTTATACAGACTTAAACGAACAAGACATTGAAGCGGGGAAACTGCGCTCCCGCGCTATGGCACTTCTCATGCTTTCACTTCCAGGAGCGGCCTATATCTACAACGGGCAAGAGTTAGAACTTCCAAATGTTGATGACCTACCAAATGAGGTTCTGCAAGATCCAGTGTTCTTCCGGACAAATGGCGAACAAAAAGGTCGTGATGGCTGCCGCGTTCCAATGCCATGGAGTGGAACTCAATCTCCTTTTGGTTTCGGCCCAGACCAATCACAACCATGGCTGCCAATGCCTAACTACTGGGGTGACCTATCGGTGGAAACACAACTACAAAACGGTGCATCAGCTCTCAACTTCTACCGACGCCTGCTCGCACTTCGCCGACAAATGCCAGTGCTGCGCCAAGGAACTGTGACTATTGAAGAGAGCGGCAATCCAAATGTCGTGAAAATCTTGCGAGAAAATGTTGGTGCGAAGGTTCTCATCATCACCAACTTTGGTGACGAGAGCTACTTCGTACACGACGACTTGGCGAAGAAAACACTAATTGCCAGCAACCCAACGGATAATCCGTATGAAGTTACTGGCAACAGCACAGTGTTGATTGAAATTAACTAGCGGTAGTTCACAAACTGAACGGTGAAATCAAGATCTGCTTCTTTGACGAGTTGCTGAATCTCTTGCAAGTCATCGCGTGACTTACTAGTCACTCGCATTTCTTCACCTTGGATCTGAGTCTTAACAGTCTTTGGGCCTTCATCACGAATTAGCTTGCCAAGTTTCTTGGCTTGCTCTTGGCTGATGCCTTCCTTTAGGTTCACAAGAATCTTGTAGTCCTTGCCACTAGCCCGAGCATCTTGCGCATCCAAAACCTTCAATGAAACTGTGCGCTTAACAAGCTTTTCTTTGAACACATCTAGTGCTGCTTTAACGCGCTCTTCTGTTCCAGCCACCAATTCAACTGACTTCTCACTCTTGCGCTCAATCTCAGCGCCAGTGTTTTTGAAGTCGAAGCGCTGAGCTAGTTCCTTAGATGTCTGGTTTATCGCGTTATCAATTTCTTGCTGATCTAGCTTGCTCACAATGTCAAAACTGCTATCGGCCATGTCTGCCTCCTTCGGCGTATCGCGAAATGGTAGCGGAGCGGGTTTAGCATCTGCCTATGGCTCAAGAAAAAGCGGTAGCTGCCTACTACAAGGCACTCACCGAACCCCACAAATCAGCAATTCAAAAGCTGCGCGGCCAGATCCTCGAGGTCTGCCCAGACGCCGACGAAAAGATGGCTTGGGGAATGCCCACCTTCGTATTCCATGGGAATCTCGTCCATATTGCTGCCTTCAAAAAGCACTGCAGCTTCTTCCCAGGCTCTGGTGCAATCACTGAAATTATGAAGGGTGACCTTGAAAAGTTTGTCACCTCAAAGGGCACAATTCAGTTTGACCCTGAAAAAGGATTACCAAAAACAATTGTCACAAAAATCGTGAAATACCGAATGAAAGAGAATCTTTCAAATGGAAAGTAGTAACTCTTTCAAATTGTTACTTCAATGGGCATCTAGGTGTCATCAACATTAAGGTTGTGCGTGTGATTCGAGACAAAATTGCCCTCTATATCCGCGCCCTTTTAAGTGGTGCAGAAAATGGTGTTCCTGAATGGACTCCGCTAGTTGAAGCGGGCGATGACGCAGGTCTTTTTAAACCAACAGATGCTGCTTGGGTAGTCCACGCTGATGTTGCGACCATGATTGGTGGAATCCGAGCATTACTTTTGCAAGCTCTTCACCCAGGAAGTCTCGCTGGCGTTATGCAGCATTCGCGTTATGAAGAGGATGCACTTGGCAGACTTTCGGGAACTATCCGTTGGCTAACCATTTGCACCTTTGGATCTAAAGAAGCTTTGGAAGTGGAAAGTGCCCGGGTTCGACAAATGCATGAGCGAGTTAAGGGCAAGTTCTCAACAAACGATGGATCCGAGCGAAGCTACAAGGCCTCAGACTCAGATTTGTTGATGTGGGTGCATGTGGCATTCACCGATTCGTTCTTGGCTGCACATCAAGAATATGGTGTGCAGGAAATCAATCCAGACGAATACGTCAAGCAATGGGCAAATGCTGTTACTCCAATAGGCATTTTGAATCCACCGCAAGACTTGCAGGAACTTCAAGCGGTTTTGAAAAGCTATGAGCCACAACTTCGAGTTGATGAAAATTCCAAACGAGTTATTCAGTTTATTCAAAACCCACCCACATTCACCGGCATGACAAAACTGGTTTACTCAATCATGTTTTCTGCAGCATTTCATCTATTGTCTGAAGAACAGCAAAAGGCTATCGGAGTGG
>JAPLBX010000100.1 GCA_026392535.1 Actinomycetota bacterium | reverse complement strand
CAATCCGCGGAGTTTTGACCGCCGTAAAAATGAAACCGATCAGCATTGCCAGTGCAACTGGAACTGCCACACCAAATAATTCAGGGATTGCAAGAGTGACAAGGCTGATTACAAAAAAAATGATGCTCAGAAATAGTCCAACGATGAACGGTATGCGATTGCGTGAACCTGATTTATTGCGAATACCAGTTAGTTCAGCTTTTTCAACAAGCGAAGCTGAAACAGACCTAGTCACCCTTGCCAACTCGGAGTCATAACCAGCGATAGCAGCTTCATTTGAATCACGGAACAAAACATCAAGAATTTCCCGCTCGTAGTTTTCCAGTTTATCTTCTTTGTCTAGATTCTTGATCACTAAGTTGTCAGATTCATTTACATGTACTTCGACCTTGCCACGTGCTGCTAGGTCGAGAAGAGTTGCTGTCAATGCCCTTGAGTCAACGCTTCCTTTCCATGCGGCTGCTATTTCAGCAACATGGCCAGCAGGAGCATCGAACTGCAAAACTTCAGAGACTTTGCTATTTTTGGTGCGGTTAATCCGTTTGCGCCACATGAAAATAATCAGCGAGAAAACAGTTGCCCCAAGCAGGCCGCCAAGTAGTAACTTTGCTTTAACAATGTCCAGCCATTTAGGTGAAAAAACTTCTAGAGGTCCTTCATCAATTTCTTGTCTAATTTTCCGATCAAACATCGCCGGGCTCATCTGCATGGAGATGGTCATCGCTTCCCCTGGCTGCATTACTTCGGTTGTTGCCCAAGCACGTCTAGAACTCATAGACCAGCATTGAGTCTCATCGTTTTGAGTGCCAACCATGCAGTTTTCGGCCAAAACCAACGTGTTGTCAGTGGATGGCAGATTGATGTTTACCACAACTTGATCAATCGGGATTAGCCAACTGTTTCCAATCACATCCCAATAGAAACTGATGTCACCAGCAGACAAATTCGGATAATCGCTTACGTCGCTTGCCGAAAGTGGGAAAAGTGCTCCGCTGATTGTGTAGTCAATAACATAGGTGTGTACTCCGGATAAGAAAATATCTGGGTCACCAATTTTCACCGATGCCCAAGTACTATCTTGACTCTCGGAGTACATCTCGTTGGAGCCGTCGCGAGTTACTGAGTTTATTGAAACCGGATGGACCCAAAATTTTCCAGAATCGAGTTTGTCGCGCATTGGAATCTCACGAAAGATTCCGTGCCGTGACTCGTTGCCGAAGTCGTAGGTGATCGTCTCGACAAACTGAACTTCTCCGTCGGATTTCACATTCACATCAATTACGAATTCAATGATGCGCTCAGTGCCTTGAGCCAAGGCGCTCGAAGCTTGACCTGAAATAATCATTAGTGCTGTCAAGACAGAAACGGAGAATCGACTCAAAAACTTCATGTGTTCAAAGTAGTCCTACTGACACGAACTATCAACGTTATTAAACTCCATTTATGAATGAAATCCAGAGAAGTTCACAAATTACCCAATTCAACATCCGCACGATTTTGAAAACAGGATCGACGGTTTTTGGGTTGAGTGCCTTATTGCTTGTTTGTCTGCCAAATCTATTCCTCGATCTTCTTGGGCTGGATGGCAATTTCGAACCACTTATTTGGTCAATGCGAATGATTGGTATCACTTTGGTGGCCCTCGCTGGCAATATGTGGATGAATTCTTCACAGACTGATATACGAAATCTTCGCCGAACTGCAATTGTTATGGCCATTAGCGCCACGAGTCTTGGTTTTATCACGCTATTGATACCAACGACTTTGAATTGGTTTTCAATTGCTTATGCATTTGTTGGCTTTGGTTTTGGCTCGGCCTATCTTTTTGCACTTTTATTGAAACGGTTTTGAGAATACAAAACATCTAGAACTTGACTAAGTTTGGATAGTGATTAAGCCTAAAGTTGTCATTATTGGAGCCGGATTTGGTGGCTTAACTGCTGCCCGGAGCTTGAGAAATATTGCCAATGTTACTTTGGTTGATCGGCACAACTTTCAAACTTTCTTGCCACTTTTGTATCAAGTGGCCTCAGCGGGACTAGCAGCCGACCACGTGGTTCACCCAGTTCGAGGTGCACTTCGTAAGACTGATATTCAGTTCCGGATGGGCTCACCATTAGTTATTGATTACACAAATAAGACTGTGAAACTCGACTCAAGCGAATTGCTCTCATACGACTACTTGATTCTTGCACTTGGTTCTGTGACAAATGACTTTGGTATCAAAGGAGTTTCCGAGTTTTCACTTGGTATGAAGTCAGTAAACGAAGCTTTAAAGATCCGCGCAGACATAATGAGACGGTTTGAAGACCTTTGCCGCTTCACAGATGACACGGAATTGTCAATCTCTGTTGTTGGAGGTGGACCAACGGGAATTGAGATGGCCGGAGCTATTGCTGAACTTAAACGTGGTCCATTGAAGTCTGACAGCGCAAAAGCTGCGAAGAACATCCACATTCGAATAGTTGAAGCAGGACCGAGACTGCTACCAAGTTTCTCTGCCAAACTTTCTGAGCGGACGAAACGAGATTTAGAGAAACTTGGTGTTGAAGTAATTTTGAATGCTGGTGTGAAAGAAGTTAAGGCAGACACTCTTACCTACGACAATGGGTTGGAAGTGCCTTCGCAAATCACAATCTGGGCAGCCGGTGTTAAGGGCGAACCAACGCTTGATTTTTTACAAATTCCAATGCGTGATAATCGAGTTATTGTTGATTCAACCCTACAAGTTGAACATCGACCAGACATATTTGCGATTGGCGATAGCGCTGGAGCCAAATCTGCCGATGGCAGATACCTTCCTATGGTTGCACCTGTTGCCATGCAACAAGCACGTTTCCTTGCTAAACACATTCAAAGAAAATTGCGAGCCGAACCACTTGTGGCTTTCAAATACAAAGACAAGGGTTCTATGGCCACAATTGGCCGGCACAAAGCTGTTGTGGAAGTTGGAAATTTCCGAATTGGTGGTGCCATCGCTTGGTATATATGGCTTTGGTTGCATTTGTTCTATTTAGTGGGTGGCCGAAACAAATTGGGCACAATGGCTGAATGGACTTGGAACTATTTAACATTTGATCGTGGCAATCGCCATATTAT
>JAPLBX010000003.1 GCA_026392535.1 Actinomycetota bacterium | reverse complement strand
TCGGGCAGTCTCGGTGAAACATTCTTCCCCGAACTGACATTTGCTATCGCCAATGCATTCCGAACCAGTGACACTCAAGGCGCGCCAAACTTTTAAGTCAGGTGCTGGTTCAAGATCTTCGCGGTCGCCGGTTTGAGTACTAAAAGCCCAGGTGCGAACTCGCTTTGCTTCTTTGCCGAGTTTTGTCGAAGGCGATGCAAACAATGCCGCTTGATCATCGTCATCTGAATCAGGTGTGGTCGGAGTTGTATTGAGCCGCTGTTTGCAAATGTAGTGATGGCGACCTTTGGCGACTGCGAAAGTAGGTTTACGTTTCAAAACTGTTGCAAGTGCATCTGCAATCCGTGGCAAATCTCGAGCAACTAGTTGTCTTTGCAAAGCTAAGGTCGCAGTGCTAATAACTACGGGCTGCTTTTTCTCCATTGCAAATAAAATTGCTGGCAATAAATAAGCAACTGATTTTCCGGTACCGGTACCTGCTTGAACTAGTAAATGTTGGCCAGTGCGCAGCGAATTATCAACTGCGTGCATCATTTCAACTTGGCCTTCGCGATTTTCACCGCCAAGAACAGCCACCACAGCTTTTAGGGATTTATCTAGCAATCCAGGTTCAGTCATTTTCTGTCACCCTTGATAATTCGTTTGCCAATTGTTCTGAGACTATGGCAACGATATGGGTGCCAGTTTCCTCATGTTCCATTGACTTAACAATCCCAGTGCTCACTACCTTGTGGATTAACTCGCCGTGGTCGTAAGGAACTACCAAATCAACCGGGGTGTTTGGACCTGGCAGAACTCGCTCAATTTCTGCTAATAGTTCATCAATCCCAACACCAGAGTGAGCACTAACAGCTAGTGAGTGTTTTTCGCGGCGCAAAATCCGTTGCACCACAATTGGATCAGCTTCATCGATTTTGTTTATTACAACAACCTCAGGAATGTTCGCCGCATCAATCTCTGCCAAAACTTCGCGAACAGCCGTTAACTGACCCTCGGGATCGGCATCGGTGGCGTCCACAACATGCAAAATTATGTCTGAGTTAGAAACTTCTTCGAGGGTTGAACGAAAAGCTTCGATAAGTTGATGCGGAAGATGGCGCACAAATCCAACTGTGTCAGAAATTGTGTAGTCCCGACCACTTGGGGTGCGAGCTTTGCGAACCGTCGGATCCAACGTGGCGAACAAAGCGTTCTCCACCAAAACACCTGCGCCAGTTAAGCAATTCAAAAGCGAAGACTTACCGGCATTTGTGTAGCCAGCGATTGCAACTTGCGGAACTCCGCTTGAATGTCGGGCAGACCTTTGAGTTTTACGAACCTTTGCCATGTCTTTAAGTTCACGTTTAAGTTTTGAAATTTGACTATTGATACGCCGCCGGTCGGTCTCAAGTTTGGTTTCACCAGGGCCACGAGTACCAACACCACCAGTGCCACCAGCTGCTCTACCGCCAGCTTGCCTACTAAGGGCCTCACCCCAACCACGCAACCGAGGAATCATGTATTGCATTTGGGCCAAGCTGACTTGCGCTTTACCTTCTTTGCTTTTCGCATGCTGGGCAAAAATGTCGAGAATCAACCAAGTGCGGTCAACTACTTTTACTTTGACTGTGTCTTCAAGTTTCCTAAGTTGGCTTGGCGTTAACTCGCCATCGCAAATCACAGTATCGGCCTTGTGCAAGACCACAATGTCACGAAGTTCTTTAACTTTTCCAGAACCAATATAAGTTGCAGTGTCTGGGGCATCTCGCCGCTGCATTAATGCATCAACAATTGTGCAACCTGCAGTTTCAGCAAGCCTGGCAAGTTCAGCCATTGAACGATCTGCGGTGTCAACCGAGCCTTGAGTCCAAACTCCAATTAACACAACCCGTTCTAGTCGAACTTGACGATATTCAACTTCGGTAATGTCTTCGAGTTCCGTGCCTAGACCCTCGACGCGTCGTAAGGCACGACGCTCTTCTAAATCGAGTTGACCATCTGTGGTTTCTTCAAACGAATCTCCACTAGTTTTCAAAATAGAACTCGCCATCTGCAACCAATGCCGCTGGGCCAATTAAAGCCACTTCCCCATCAGCATCTTGCTCAACGCT
>JAPLBX010000012.1 GCA_026392535.1 Actinomycetota bacterium | reverse complement strand
TTTAGAGTTCCAATTACAGAGTAACTCTTACGTATCCTTCGGGGGTGCAAAAACCTACATTTATAAAGGAAATCAATGGGCTGCGCGTAATTGCTGCTTTCATTGTGCTCTCTGCCCATTATTCAACTGTGTCCGGACTTACATCTGGAATAAGTCTCTTCTTTGTCATCACTGGATTTTTAAGTGGTGCAAAGATAAAGCGAGCTGTGGCTAAGGGTGAGAAACTAAATTTCTGGCCAGATCTGCGCAGCACGCTTTGGCGGCTCTTACTTCCAATGCATTTAGTTTTACTAGCTGTTTCAATCTGGGTGATTTCGAGCGTTGATGTATTACATCGTGCTGATTGGCTCAAGTCAATCTTTGCCATGAGCTTGGGTTATGGAAACCAATATGAAATAGCAAATGCATCAACCTATTGGGACCGGGCCACAATCTTGAGTCCAACGTTGAGCCTGTGGGCGATGTCGGTGCTAGTGCAGTTTGCAATTATTTTGGCGGTGGTTCGATTTGTTGCGTCACGAGTTGCTTTGCAGATGTCGGAAAGTTCGAGAGAGATTGCTCTAATTATTCTTGGGGTGTTTGCAGTTTTACTGAGCATCCGCGATGCTCTAAGTTTTGACGGCACGACGAGTTATCAATTTGCAACGATCAATTGGACTTGGGCATTCTTGCTTGGTTTGGTATTAAGTGGAACTAGCTGGCGCTTTAAAGATTCTAAAATTCAGAATTGGATTGCAGACATCTCGTTCTTTGCAATTTTGATTTTAGGAATTCTGCCAATATTCGGTTTAGAACCGATTGGTTCGTGGGTTCGCCCAGCTTTTGGATTATTAGCAATTATTTGTTTACTTGCGCCGAGCCAAGAAGCCACGTTTTTCCAAAAATTGCTTAATTCAAAAATAATGCAGTTCGTTGGTGGTATTACTTTTGCAATTTACCTAATTCACTGGCCGATCATGATCGTTTTCCGCTACTACACAGATGCAAATCGGGATAGAAAAGTCCCGCAAGGCATGGGTCAACATGTGAGCCATAATCCAAATCAGATGACTTGGTACTACGCGCTCGGCCTAACGCTCATTTGCATTTTGCTAGCTTGGCTAATTCAAAAAATAGTGAACTTCATAATTGCTAAAGTGATAACAGTTAGTGACGTTAAACAGAAAATAGCTCAATTTGCCACTCTTGCAGTGTTACCAGTTTTGGTATTCAGTCTGCAAAGTGCAAATATCACTAGCGGCGAAGATATCTACAAAAATTTGACTCCTGCACTTGCAGATGCTTCGAGAGACTCTCCAATTTACTACCGGACAAATTGCGAATCCGGAATCGTGCGGATTTGCAGATATGGTGATGCAAACTCTGAGACCACGATTGCGATTGTTGGAACTTCAACTGCTGGCCAATGGTTTGATTCGGTTATTCCTTTGGCTGATAAATATGGCTGGCATGTGCAGGTGATGGTAAAGGAAGGTTGCACACATGCTCAAGGCAACTCAGAGATATTCTGCAGAAATTGGCGTGAAGAAGTCATTACGTTGTTAAAAGAGCAGGATCCTGACCTAGTGGTTATGGAAACTACGCATTCAAATGCCGGGCATACAAAGGAATTTGTTTCTAGAAGAGACCAAAAACTTTTGAAGTCATTTGCATTAGCCGGTATTCCTGTGATGGGGATTAGATCCACTCCAAGTTTTAGTTTCTATGTTCCCGAATGCATAGCCGCCAATGCCGACTACCAAAGCGCCTGTGGCATTTATGCATCTAACTTCTATTTAACCCCTAATGACTATCAAACTCAGGTCAATACAGATCAATTTGTAGTAATGGCAGATTTAACTTCGGTTATTTGCCCAGACGGTTTTTGTGCCCCAGTGGATAAGAACATTATTCGCTATGTTGACGATAAGCATTTAACAGCAACTTATTCGAAGTCGCTCTCTGGTGAGATTGAACCATATTTATTGAAAGCACTTGGGATTAGCTAGTTATTGTGCGAGCTTTATATCAAGTAGAACTTTTGGGTTTAGGACTTCACCGGTGTGGGTTTTGTTTGACGAACTTGAAAGCCACACCAATAGTTCGGCAATATCTTCATTCGTTGCAGCGTCATCGGCAGTAACCGAATTTATTAAGATTCCTGGCAAAACCCAATGTTTAAGGTGTGCTATTTCTTGCACCCAGAGCTGCAGCGCTTTTTGACTTGAGGTGAAATTTTTAAATGCAAATCTAGGGTTAGTCTCAAGAATCTGCTGGGCAAGCTTCAAAGACTTTCTCTCTCCAGAGTTCATAATCGCATTCAACAAGGGGTCAGATGTGTCTTCGTTTTGATCGTAATAATTCAGAATGCTGATGCGAGGTGACAAACTCTTTTTGAGTTCATCGTAAAGCCCTTCGATAAATTGCGTAATGCCGTAAAAGTTTATTGCAATTGCAACTGGTTTATGTGCATCGGTTTTTATAGTAGAAATGATTGCATCAATTTGTATGTGCGCTAGCTCCATCACTTTTTCGATGGCTTCTAACCTTCCAGTGGCGGTACTGAAATCAACATTGACATCAGCCCCGTGGGCATCAATGCGGATTACTTGTTCCCCAAGATTTTGCAATCGCAAAACTACCGCCTTACCGGCGGCAGAATTGGAACCTAAAACCAGGTATGTTCGCATCACGACGAGAGCGTAGGTTCAATGCACCTTCCTTATCTTGAGCCAAAAGACCTATTTATAAGTCAACTTGAA
>JAPLBX010000147.1 GCA_026392535.1 Actinomycetota bacterium | reverse complement strand
TTTGCCCTAGCAGCTTGATTATGTAAGTGAATCACATCTTCTTGGGTACGCAAATCCGTCGTAGAACTCATCACTAAAATCCGAAAGGCATTACGTGAGCCATCTTGGAGCATTTGGGACTGCTCGACCATAAGGGTGTCGCGTTGGCTAACCCCGGCGGTGTCTAACAAAATAACCTTACGGCTAGATAAATCCCTGAGCTTGGCTGCCAAATCATCGCTATCCCTGAGGGATACGACTGGTAGACCTAAGATCTTTGCAAACACCTTTAACTGCTCTTGGGCCCCGATTCGGTAGGTATCAGTGGTTAAGAGTGCGACTTGGTTGCGGCCATAGCGCAAAACGCAGCGCGCCGCAATCTTGGCGACAGTGGTTGTTTTACCAACACCGGTTGGGCCAATAAAAGCAAATACACCACCTTGATCAAAGATACTAAAAGAATCAATGGTTCGAATGAGGCCGGCCACTTGGGAGCGGGCCTCTTGGAGCAGTGTTTGAAAGTTATTTGAGCTAGGTAGGTTCTTGACAATATCTGCGCACAGTTTGGGTGAGAAACCGACGTTTAATAAATGCTTAACGATTTCTGCATGCGGCGCCGTTTCTTGTTGCATTGAGCTCCAAAAGCTGCCGGCAACATGGGACTGTAGGAGCTGCTTGACCTCGGAGATTTCTGAGAGCAGCTGTTCCACATTGGAGGAGGGCGCAAGGCTAGCCGATTTCTCAGCAGAGGCGGCTGGCGCAGCAGGACTCACCTTAGATAGAGTCGGAAACTGGGCGGGTTGAATTCTTTCCTGGCTAGGCAGAGTTTCTTGAGGTTCCTGACGCGCTTGGCTTTGCTTACGCTTTTTATTCTGCAAGGCATCTGCAATCGAGATAGGTGTAATGGCTGCGTCATTCGAGCGTGCCCCAAGACTGATTGGACGAACGGTGTCCGCTGCTGCTTTACTCTTTAAATTAGCAGCGTTCATTTCCTCAAAACGCGACTCCGTACTTTCACTCCGAAAATCCCGACCAGCATCGCGATTTTCCTCCCGCAAGGCGTCAGAGGAGCTACTCGCTGCCGGGCTGCCGGAGTCATTCGACATATTGGAGAGATCCTCTGGGGTAATGGCGAGGATCTCTACCCCTTGGTCGGTATCCTTGGTCGATAGTACCATCGCGTCTGGGCCCATTTTGGCCTTGACCATTTTGAGGGCTTCTGCGGTATTGGAGGCGGTGAATTTTTGTGGGCCCATATTGACTCCGTTTAGGTATTTTTAGGTATTTCTGGTTTGGGCACAAAGTACCCGTTGGAAGGTTAAATTAGCGGTTGGCGGTAACTCATTCATGGAGATCACAATCGCTTGTGGACAGACTCTTCTAGCAATGCGCGAGAAGGTCATTCTAGCTCGTGACCCACTAACAATTACTGGCGGTAAATTATTGTTTTCCATTTCGGCAACACCATTAATGACTTCCTCACCAAACATTCTAGCAAGAGATGGCTCAATCAGTCCGTCGCTGGCGATGGCTGCACTTCCGATGGACTGCTCAATCAATCTTTCAAATTCGGGTTGAACACCTAAGACCTTATAGTCCAACTCATCCCCAAAGGTACTTTGGACAATGGTGCGACGCAGCGCGTAGCGAATATGCGGGAGCATATCTAAGGGGTCTGGGAGCTTGGCGGCATTCTCACTAGCGATTTCCAAAATGGTGCGTAAATCCTTAATCGGGACATTTTCATCTAATAGCAATTGTAAGATGCGCTGTAAGGCACTCACGGTGAGGACTTTCGGAATGACGTCTTCAATCAGCTTGGGATAGGTCATCTTGAAATGATCGAGTAAGTCCTGCGTCTCTTGCCTACCTAGAAGTTCGCTGGCGTGTTTACGAATCAAGTGATCCAGATGCGTTGCCATGACCACCGCAGGCTCAACCACGGTATACCCTTTAGAAATGGCCTCGTCTCTAGCACCTCGGTCAATCCAGATAGCGGGCATGCCAAAGGTCGGATCCTTCACGGGCACTCCGGCAATCGCATCTACACCAGCGGGTTGGATGGCGAGCAGCTTATCAGGCAGAATTTGCCCGCGACCGATTTCTGCGCCGTAGAGGAGCATCCGGTATGTTTCTGCGGGCAACTGTAGGTTATCCCGGATATGCACAGACGGCGTTAAAAAACCGACTTCCGTGATAAATTTACGCCGAATAGCCCGAATCCGTTTAATCAGGTCACTCTCATCGCCCAAGTCCACTAAAGAAATCAGGCGATACGGTAACTCGAGGCTGAGTGGCTCAATAATGGGTACATCCTTCCAGGCGAGCTCTTCTTTATCTGGTGCGGTAACCGCGTCTATTTGCGCTTTTGCTGATTTTTTGAGAGTGTTCTTGCGCTGGAGGTAAGCAAGACCAGCGAATAAAAGCGCAAAGCTTAAGAAGATGAAATGGGGCATGCCGGGTATGACGCCCAAAATAGCCAGCAAAACCGCTACAACGATCAGGGCATTGGCATTGGCTTCAAACTGCTTAGACATTTGCCCCGAGAAGTTATCTTCCGTAGACACACGGGTTACTAAAATACCTGCGGCCGTAGAGATAATCAGGGCCGGAATTTGGGCTACGAGACCATCACCGATAGTTAAAGACGCATAAATGGCTAAGGCTTTAGTAAAGCTGAGGTCATGTTGCAGTAGGCCAATGAGGACGCCGCCGACTAAGTTGATGATTAAGATCAGGATACCGGCAACCGCATCGCCCCGCACGAATTTTGAAGCACCGTCCATGGAGCCAAAGAAGTCTGCTTCTTGCGCGACTTCGGCGCGGCGGATTTTCGCGTCCTCTTGTTGAATGAGCCCCGCATTGAGGTCAGCGTCAATCGCCATTTGCTTGCCGGGCATCGAATCTAGAGCAAAGCGCGCAGCGACTTCGGCGACACGACCTGCACCTTTGGTAATCACGACAAAGTTAATAATAGTAATGACCGCGAAAATGACGATACCAACCGCAAAGTTGCCACCGATCAAAAATACGCCGAAGGCTTCAATCACCTTACCAGCCGCGTCAGTGCCTTTGTGACCCTCTAAGAGAACAATCCTTGTGGAG
>JAPLBX010000183.1 GCA_026392535.1 Actinomycetota bacterium | reverse complement strand
TTATCCGGTGCAGTTAGCACTCGTTCCAGCGATTGCCGCCTTTGCTGCTGGCAATCGCGTATGGCTTAAACCCTCAGAACGTTGTTTACGCACCTCGGGATTTTTGTCTAATCTGATTCAGGAGTATTTTCACCCTACAGAATTTTGCATTACTACTGGCGGCGCAGAAGTAGCCGAACAATTTGCAGCACTGCCTTTTGATTACCTCTTTTTTACTGGTAATGAAAGTATTGGTAAAAAGGTGATGCGTTCAGCCGCTGAACATCTAACGCCCATCACCCTTGAGCTTGGCGGCAAATCTCCTGCAATAGTAGACACTACAGCCAACCTAACAGATGCAGCTGCAAGCATTATTTATGGCAAATTGCTCAATAGTGGACAAACCTGTATAGCGCCAGATTACGTTCTGATTGAACCATCCAAGCAAGATTCGTTTATCCAAGAACTACAAGCCGCAGCACAAGAACAATTTTCCAATCCTGACGAATTGACAGGGCCGATTGATGACGCACAACTGCAACATTGGCAGCACTTGGTTGCTGATGCCCTTGATCGCGGTGCAAAAGCAATTTCTTTACTGAAAACCCCTTCTGCTGGCGCTAGAAGATTTGAGCCAGTAGCACTCATTGATATCCCAGCAGAGGCCCGCGTCCTGCATGAAGAAATTTTCGGACCTATTTTGCCGATTGTGACGATCGCCAATACTCAGGCTGCAATTGAATATATCAATCAGCATGCTCATCCTCTTGCACTCTATTGGTTTGGTAAAGATAAAAAGAAAATGCAAAAAGTCTTAAGCGAAACAAGATCAGGCGGAGTAACGATTAATGAAACTTTGTTACACATCACAGTAGAATCATTGCCTTTTGGCGGCACTGGTACAAGCGGTATGGGCGCTTATCATGGCAAAGCAGGATTTGATCTCTTTAGTCATCGCAAATCGGTTTTACAAGTAAAAGGCTTTTTAGGTTTAAGCCTCTGGAAAGGCAGCAAGCTAGCACGTCCGCCATATGGAAAAACAGTTGAACGTTTATTGCGCTTTCTGAAGTAATGACAATTAATTGGGGAAAACCCTTGTAATCACATCCCTAAGCTGTCATAATGGGAGGCTTTTTTAAGCAATTTGTTTCATCGCCCCCCAGCTATATTTCAGCGTATCGTTTAGAAGTCATAAACACGGAAGTTCAAAAAAACGCGCTGCCGCCTGTCTGATGGTCGATGCCTTTGACCATCGCACCCTTTAAAAAACATGGGTGCAACATACGGAGACATCCCTTTAAGGGGATGTGTAATAGCATGACTTTTTCTAAAGAAACTAAAAACGAGTCGCAAGACTCAAAGCACGCTGGAAGTACTTTCCAGTCTTTCGCCCTTGCGGCGCCACTTCTTAAAAACGTTGCTGAACTGGGTTTTACCCAAGCCACTCCTGTTCAATCACAGGTTATTCCTGCTGCTTTAGCAGGTGGTGACTTATTGGTCAGCAGCCAAACTGGTAGCGGTAAAACTGCAGCCTTTTTATTGCCTTTGATTAATCAACTCATCGACGACAACCCTAACAACTCACCTGTACCAGGCCGCGCACAACCTAAAGTGTTAGTGCTCTGTCCTACTCGTGAATTGGCTCAACAGGTTGCCGCAGATGCAGTGAACTTAGTTCGTGGCATGAAAGGTATTCGCATTGCAACCGTTATGGGTGGCATGCCTTATGGCAAGCAAATCCAAGCCCTAAAAGGCGCTTTGTTAGTTGTTGCAACTCCAGGCCGTTTACTCGATCTGTGTGACAGCAAAGCAATTCGTCTAGATGATGTCAAACAACTCGTTATCGACGAAGCTGATCGCATGCTCGACATGGGATTTGCAGATGATCTCGAGGCTATTGATAAACGCTGTGCAGGTCGTAATCAAACCTTAATGTTCTCTGCAACTTTTGCACCAAAGATTATGTCTTTGGCAAATGCCTTAACTACAGATGCTAAGCGGATTGAACTTGCTCACGCAGGTGAAAAACACGCTAACATCGAACAGAAGTTACATTGGGCAGATAGCATGTCACACAAACATAAATTGCTAGAGCATATCTTGGCAGATGCCACTTTAGATCAAGCGGTAGTGTTTGCGAGCACCCAAGTTGAAAGCGAAAAGATCGCTGATACTTTACGTGCTAATGGCTACGAAGCAAGCGCCCTTCACGGTGCCATGCCTCAAGCTGTGCGTATGCGTCGCCTTGAATCCTTGCGTAAAGGCCACACCAAGATTTTGGTGGCAACTGATGTAGCTGCTCGCGGCATCGATGTACCACGTATTAGTCATGTGATTAATTTTGGTCTGCCAATGAAACCGGAAGACTATACCCATCGCATCGGTCGTACGGGTCGTGCTGGTCGTAATGGTGTTGCTATCACTTTGGTTGAACATCGTGATCGTGCCAAGATCCGCAATATTGAGCGCTTTACGCAGCAAGATATCGTTGCATCGGTGATTGCTGGTCTTGAGCCACAAGCTAAACCAAGCTTTGGTGGTGGTAGCGGTCGTCCTGGTGGTCGCTCTGGCGGTGGCGGTGGTGGTAATCGCTCTGGCGGTGGTGGCGGTCGTTACGGCTCTGGTGCTCGTTCTGAGTCGCGCTTTGGCGGCGGTGGTGGTGGTCGTTCATCGGACTCACATCCGGCACGCTCTGCTGACTCACGTCCTGCACGCTCTGCTGACTCTCGTCCAGCGCGCTCTGCTGACTCGCGTCCGGCAGGCCCACGTTTTGCTAAGCCAAAATCTGGCGGCCAACGCAGAAACTTTAGCGGTAGCTAAAAATGAATCCCCGCAATCGTCTCCGTTCTGCATGGAATCGAGTCGGTTCCGGGAAGATTCATCGGGCGCCACGCAAGTGGCAGCCTTGGCTTAGTGATACTGGATCACTTACTCAAAAAATTGAGAAGGCAATTGGTCAAAAACTAGAAGTACAAGTTTTGCGCGATTACCCTCAATCCTTAAATAACGACGAAAGTCGTTATTTTCATTTCCGCATTAGACGTTGTCGTG
>JAPLBX010000007.1 GCA_026392535.1 Actinomycetota bacterium | reverse complement strand
CGATTTATATGAACTAAACCCTTACTTTCGTGCGCTCCTGAGATAACGCTACGAACTTCGCCTTGCTGCTTTGCGGTTTATGGCCTTTAAACCCTCACGTCTAGCAAGTGGGGTCAGATCTTGATGTTGCTCAATAAATTTCTTGACAGATACCGGTGAAACGTAGGAATAGTCTCGCAACGCCCAACCAACTGCTTTTGCTATGAAGAATTCAGTGTCATCTTTTCTTCGATCACACAAAGCAAATAACTTCTTTGGATCAACTTTTTCCTTTAAAACAAGTTGATGAATAAGTGCCGAACGGACTAGCCATTTGTTGTCAGATTCAATCCACTCAAAAATTACTTTATCTAGCTCACGATTTTCACTAACGACATAGCCAACCGCAGGACGCAATGAATCCACCGAATCCCACCACGACTTGTTAATGATGAAATACTTAACGTGCGTGGAAACAAAACTTGCACTTAAAGATTTCTTATTTCTATTCAGAAACTCACAAGCCAGCATTTGGTATTCACGTTCTTCTAAATCCCAGAGCATTCGCATAACTTTCACAATTTGTTTCTGATTTGGTTTTTCGAACTGCACTGAAATATCGCGCAGTATCTCTGTTCGGGCTGGCGCATTTACGCCAGCAAAATCAAATTGGTCGAGCATATACGCAGCCATTTCTTTTGCTCTTCGGCTGTTTGACTGCTTTTCTATAGAAATGCGTAAGCCCGCCACAAATTCATTTTCATTAAATGGTTTTGCAGCGGGCTTCATAGCGCAATTATTGTGGAACTTGATCCTCAGAAATTTCGGCTTCTGGTCCAGCGAAATCCTCTGGGGTGTGAGGGATGTGTTTGCCTTTTTCGCGATTCCAAGCTTTTAGCGCAAGTAATGCAGTAAAAATCACAGCAACTACAAAGAGTGACCAGTTGATTGTTGGATTTGTCGTGAACTTACTCATAATCGTGCGAGAGTTATAAATAACAACCATTCCACCAATCAACACACCAAATGGTGCATGCGGCAAGCGACCAGCAAATTTTGCAGCAAACGGTGCCATGATCACGCCACCGATTAACAAGCCACCAACAACAGTTAATGGGATTTCTGATTGCGACATACCGAATAGAAAGCCCAGGCTTGCTGAAACTGCAACCAGAAATTCCGCTGCACTAACCGTTCCAATTACAAGACGTGGATGGGTTTTTGTTGCAGTCAATAATGTTGGAGTTGTGATTGGACCCCAACCACCACCAGCAGAAGCATCGACGAAACCAGCGACAAGTCCTAGAACCGCCATTGTGTAACCGCGAAGGTGCTTCTTTTTTGCTTTAACGATTGCGATTCCTAGTCCAAAACGAATAATCAACGACATACCAAGTAATAGCAACAGGCCAGCCATATAGACCTTGGCATTACTTGCTGCAGCAGACGATGCTTCAGTTGCGATTCGGGTCAACCAAGTTGCTCCAAGAAATGCACCAATGCCACCGGGAATACCAATTCGCAAAAGAACATGCTTGTCAACGTTGCCTTCTCGCCAGTGGGAAGCTCCGCTTGCAAGCGTGGTGCCAAGTTCCGCAAAGTGCACTGCGGCAGAAGCGGCAACTGCGGATGCTCCTAGAAATACAAGTGCAGTTGCACTTGTAACGCCAAAGGCCATTCCCAGAGTTCCATCAACAAGCTGGGCTAATGCGCCTGCTATTGAATAACGTAAAGTTTCAAAAAGTTCTTGCATTTAAGCCTCTTTAAATCAGATAAACGGGGTAATACACCCCTATTTAAACACAATAGACGTTTATGTCAAGAATTTGGCTCGCCCCACGCTGTTGGATCATCAGCTAGACCCTGCACAAATGGGGGAAGGATTCCGCTCACGAGGTCAGCGACGCTCACAGAGTCGAGGATTTTGCGCTCACTTGAACGCAATGCAATCCAAATTTTCTCAAGCCCCTCAGCTGCCCCTAGGTATTCGACACCTTCTGGGCGCTGGCCACGAACAGAGGTGAGTGGGCCATCGATGGCTCGCAAAAGGTCCGCCAAATGAATCTGATCTGCTGGGCGGGCTAGGCGAAATCCACCTTCCCTTCCGCGCCGACTTTCCAAGATTCCGGCTCGCTTCAAGGCATTAAGTGCAGTGCGCAGGTAATCATCCGACATCTTCTGCCGCTCACTTATGAACTCAATACTCACCCAATCCTCTTTGCTCGCAGCTATCTCAAGGACAGCTCGAACGCCGTAATCGGTTAAGGTAGTAAATCGCATGGCACAATTATGACTTACTTCAAGTCAAATTAGACCTAAAAGGACGACTCAAATGAGCGCGAACACAATTCTCAATATTGCACTTGCAATTATGGTGGCATCTTCATTATTTGATGCTGTTCTAAATCGGCTCAACCTCAAACATAGCGAGACACCAATCGATCACAAATTCTCATTTCTTTACGACGATGAGAAGCGCAAAAATGCACTGGATTACCAGCGTGCTAATTACAAAGCAAATTTTCTTGCGGACTCAATAAGCACAGTAATCACAATCTTGATGCTGGCATTAGGTGGATTCGGAATAGTCGACGATTTCGTGCGTGGCTATTTCTCAAATGAAATACTAATTGGGCTTGGATTCATCGCAATAGTTGGCTTACTTGGTTCAATAATTTCGTTGCCTTTCACGATTTATAGTACTTTTGTAATTGAAGCGAAATTTGGTTTCAACAAAACAACCGTGAAAACTTTCATTACCGACAAAATCAAAGGAACACTCATCGGTGCGATTATTGGTGCACCGCTGTTCAGCGCAATTGTGTGGATCTATCTTCAACTTGGTTCATACTTTTGGTTGGCAACTTGGTTATTGATGACGGCTTTTTCGCTATTTTCTTTTGCTTTCGGCACCACGCTCATACTTCCACGCTTTAACAAACTTTCACCATTAGAAGATGGTGAATTGAGAACTGCAATTCTTGATTACTGCAAAAGCCAGGGTTATTCAGTTGGCCGGTTATTTGTGATGGATGGAAGCAGACGCAGCACCAAGGCCAACGCTTTTTTCGCTGGAATTGGTAAATCTAAAACTATCGTGCTTTACGACACCTTGATTGAAAAGCTCAACATTGAAGAGGTAGTAGCAGTACTTGCTCACGAGGTGGGTCACTACAAACGCAAACACACCCTGGCTATGTTTGTTTCGAGTATTTTGCAGACTCTTGCAATCACAGCTCTTCTCGGCTGGATGTTGAATTATCCGGAGATTTCTTATGCTCTTGGTGCAAACGTCCCAAGTTTCCACGTTGCTGCAACAACATTTTTCTTACTCTTCACGCCGATATCAATGATTTTGGGTCTGGCAAACATGGCAATTTCACGTCGTAATGAATTCGATGCTGATGAATATTCCACAAGTACTTATCCAAAAGGTGTGCTTGCAAGTGCGCTTGGAAAGATTAGTACTGATGCACTGGCAAACCTAAATCCACATCCGCTTTATGTGAAGGTGCATTACACGCATCCACCTGTAATTGAACGTCTAAAGGCTTTGCAGTAGTAATTGAAATAACTACTCTTGTATGAGATCTGTAAGTGCTTTTCGAAATTCAGCGTCAGTGATGCCACCAATTACTTTTGCAGCTATGCGACCATTGCGATCAATGATTAATGTAGTTGGCAGGCCATAAATTGGCTGCACATTCGCTAGCTCTGTCATGTAGGAATTTCCATCACCGATCTCATACGTGATGCCAAACTTCTCTGCGAAAGATAGTGCTGCTCCTTTTGTGTCATCATTTGTTAATCCGATGAACTGCACATCTGGAAAATCTTTTGCGATGGCGACGAACAGCGGAGTCTCTTGTCTGCATGGAGCACACCAAGATGCCCAGAAGTTCAGCACTGTGATGCTGTCTGTACGAAAACTTAAGGGATCGCCAGCGTAGGAAAATGTGGATAGGTCAGGAACCGTTTTTCTAGCGGCTACATCAATTATCTTCACTTTGTTCGCTGAAAAGTTTTTGTTGTGGTAGGAATTGTCACCAATAAATGTGTAGGTGACTGCTCCAGCTAAAACAGCAACCATAAATGCAATTAGGATTTTCTTTGCGCCCAGTCCTACAAGCATGTCCTTAGCCAATCTCATATCCAGCAATTGCATTTATGGCAGAAAAGACTGACTTTAAGGTCCAAGCCCCTTCGCCTGGGTTTTGCAAAGTATCTAGACCGTGTTCTGACAAATACTGCATCAATTTTGTTGGGACATAATCTTTTGAAGCATCTGGAAGGCCAGTGTTCAACCAGCGCCACTTCAAGTCTGGATCTATTAGCAAAACTACAGGCGCATCAACCATCCGATATGTATTTACATCTCCAGTCAACCAGTCTTTAGGCTCAGATTGTTGTTCCGCTGTAGTTAAAGGCTCTGCGTCTGGAATCACACCAAAAAATCTCCAAAACTTTTCAAGCTCGCTTTGACTTGCTGTGGCCATAACCCAAGACTTTTTCCCATAAAGCTTTTGATAAGCATTTATCCGGTCTACTGAATCACGCTCGCCATCAACTGAGACTTCGAGAACTGTGATTTTGTCTGATAACCCGGCATTAGAAATCTCTTGAGCAATTTGTTTCATGTTTGCTGAAGTCATTGGACAAACATGTGAGCAAGATGTGTAGAAATTTGCTAACAGAATTATCTGACCCTGTAAATCAGAAAGAGAAAAGGATTTACCATCTGTGTCTTGAAGTGAGATTGTTTTTACTGCATTACTAATTTTGGAACGCAGAAATGTTCCACCGTCAGGTGCTGCAGTTGCATCAGAGAAATTGGACTCATCAATTGTTTGCATTTGGTGATCATGGGCTGAAGTATTTGCACAACCAGCTAACAAAAGACATGAAACTAAAATTCCAATTACCTTACGCATGGTTCAAGCCTAAAACTTTTCTGCCTAATCGCAGAAGCCGCCATCACAGCAAGGTTGAATATAGAAGCAAAGCGGACAAAAATCCTTGCCTCCACGGCGTTCTAAATCAACTTTCTCACATGCAGGACATGGCCCTGGATCACCCATCATGGGCGGAGATTATGACCGTATCACTCGAGATTTCGCTCGACACTCAGTCAAATGAAGCCTTAGTAAACTATGAGACATGGAACTTCAGAAAGTGATTCTCTACTACGGCTTCACGCCGCTAGCAGACCCTGAAGCTGTGCGGCTTTGGCAGCGCCAACTCTGCGAGAACCTTGGTTTGTCTGGACGAGTCTTAATCTCGAAAATCGGCATAAATGGCACTTTAGGCGGACCTATGTCGGACCTGAAGAAATACGTCAAAGCCACCAAGAAATACCCAGGTTTCAACAAAATGGACTTTAAATGGTCTGAAGGAACTGGTCAGGAATTTCCCAATCTCCGAATTCGAGTCCGTAAAGAGATTGTCACCTTCGGTGCTCCTGAAGAAATTGTTGTGGATGAAAAAGGCGTGGTTGGTGGCGGAGTCCACCTAAGACCTGAAGAAGTTAACAAACTTGTTGAAGAACGCGGTGATGAAGTTGTCTTCTTTGACGGACGAAACGCTTTTGAAGCCAAAATTGGTAAATTCAAAAATGCCATCGTTCCGGACGTTGAAACTACGAGAGATTTTGTTCGTGAACTTGAAAGTGGCAAATACGATCACATGAAAGACAAACCAATTGTCACTTACTGCACTGGTGGGATTCGTTGCGAAATACTTTCAACAGTAATGATCAATCGTGGTTTCAAAGAGGTTTACCAAGTCAAAGGCGGCATTGTTCGCTATGGCGAGAAGTATGGAAACAAGGGACTTTGGGAAGGGTCGCTTTACGTCTTTGATTCCCGAATGAACATGGATTTCGCTGAAAATGCAAAAGTTATCGGAGAATGCGAAAAATGCGGTGGGCCAACAAAAGAGTTCTACAACGTTGTTTCTGCTAGTACTCAAAGAGTTTTGGCTCTGCTCTGTGATGATTGTTCACGAGATGGATTAGCAAACGGCACCCTTGAGCAGCCGCTCACCCATCTTGCCAATACAGTTGGCTAATTAATAGGCGCGTCGGGAAGTCTGGTCGACACTTGAATAGGAGTGTCTATGAGGCGCAAATG
>JAPLBX010000038.1 GCA_026392535.1 Actinomycetota bacterium | reverse complement strand
TACTGAGTCCTGGTCAAGAAGCGACATAGATGTTGGAAGTGCAAAGTAAGAAATAAGCAGTAGGCCTATAAACCCACTAGTAGGAACGAATACGTCAATAGAGAAAAATCTAAATTGAAATGGCTTACTGCGCATTGAAATACGCTGCATCTGGATGATGGAAAATTATTGCAGATGTACTTTGCTCAGGATGCAGCTGTAATTCTTCCGAAACTTCCACTCCAATTCGATTAGCATCAAGTAACTTGACCAGGTCAGTTTGATGAGCCAGTTCTGGACAAGCTGGATATCCGAATGAGAAACGTTCACCTTGATATTTCTGCTTCAATATCTCAGTCAAATCCGCAGAATCATTCACGTGGATTCCAAGCTCTTCACGAACCCGCGCATGCCAATACTCCGCTAGGGCTTCGGTCAGTGCCACAGAAAGCCCGTGGAGTTCCACATAATTGCGGTAATCATTTGCTTGGAACAGTTCGTTTGCTACAGCAGACACTTTGCTTCCCATGGTTACAACGTGCAGAGCAATAAAGTCCCTACCATCAGCTGGTTTAACAAAATCAGCAAGGCATAGGCGTCGATCTCGGCCCTGTCTTGGGAAATTGAACTCATGCTTCATTCCGTCTTTTGGATCTGTCACAAAAATGCTGTTTCCCTGGCTGGATGCAGGGAAATAACCGTAGACAACAGCTGGTTCAAGAATTTGTTCACTAGCTATCCGATCCAGCCAATATCTAAGACGCGGTCATCCTTCAGTTTCAACAAGTTCTTCGTAAGAAGCACCGTCTTCACTTCGAGAAGGCTTCAATCCCCATTGTCCTAAAAATAGAGATCGTTCGTCTAAGTAAGAAACAAAATCATTAAGCGGAAATCCTTTTACAACCCGCGAACCAAAAAATGGCGGCGTTGGAACTGGATTATCAGTGGAGATTTCCGACCTGACTTCATCAGTTTCATCACTTATCGCTTCAGAAACATTTTGAATTCGACGCTTCTTTAAATCTGGTAGCGAAACATCAGATTCTCCGCGTTTGATGGCCATTAATGTGTCCATGAGTCGTAGACCTTCAAAGGCATCTTTGGCGTAGCGAACTTCACCTTCATATATCGAATGCAAATCATCTTCAACAAAAGTTCTCGTGAGAGCTGCGCCGCCGAGAATCACTGGGAATCGTTCAGCGAGATTTCTGGTATTTAACTCCTGCAAATTCTCTTTCATTATTACTGTCGATTTGACCAGCAACCCGGACATACCAATCACGTCTGCGTCATTTTCGATAGCACTATCGATGATGGCGTTGACTGGTTGTTTGATACCAATGTTGACTACGTTGTAACCATTATTGGTCAAGATGATGTCAACAAGGTTTTTACCAATGTCGTGCACGTCGCCTTTAACTGTGGCTAAAACTAATGTGCCTTTGCCGTTCTCATTCGATTTTTCCATGTGAGGTTCTAGCATTGAAACTGCAAACTTCATTACCTCAGCACTTTGTAATACGAACGGGAGTTGCATAGTGCCAGCCCCGAAACGCTCCCCCACAATTTTCATTCCATCGAGTAGATTCTCATTGACAATCGCTAAAGCAGGCTTTTGGCTCAAAGCTAGAGATAAGTCTTCTTCTAAGCC
>JAPLBX010000032.1 GCA_026392535.1 Actinomycetota bacterium | reverse complement strand
TTCCATTGGAAGTAATTTGGGTGATCGTTTGCATTACCTCGAATTTGCTTTCACTCAGATTGAAAAACTCTCACAAACTCAAACCATTGCACGTTCTAGTATCTATGAAACAGCGGCAATAGGTGGACCAGAGCAAGATGCATATCTAAATGCGATTGTCCTAGTTGAGACTGGTTTGGAACCCTTGGATCTGTTGACTGCATTGCAGGATATAGAAATGGCAGCGATGCGAACTAGAGATGTGAAATGGGGACCGCGCACACTCGATTTGGACATCGTAGATTATGAAAATTTCCACTCGAATACAGATGAACTTCAGATTCCACATCCAAGAGCAAAAGAACGCAGGTTTGTCCTTGAACCGCTTGCTGAAATTGATTCTGACTGGAATTTGTCTGGACAAAAAGTTTCTAACTTGCTTAAAAATGTGTCCGATCAAAATGTGACAAAGTGGGAGGCTTAACTATGCAAAGAACTTCCGTCACCACTTTATTAAGACTTGCGCCGGGTAGTTTTATAGTTGTTTTTACGATTGCCAAGTTATTGTTGACTACTTCGGATGTCTTACTTCCAATCAATATTGGTAGTCCAATCGCCTTGGGTATTTTGGTTCTGGCGATGTTGTTTTGGGCTTTAACTATTTCAAATCGACTACCAAAGCTGATTAAGTCCGACTCTTCGGTGTCGGTTCAGATATCGAATAATCCTCTGCCACCACTAGTTGCAACCAGAACTGTGGCTTTCGCTTTGGCTGGTTCAAGAGTTGGGGCACTAATACTTGGCGGCTATTTGGGACTTGCATTGAACTCGCTTGCGAAGTTACAAGTTATTGCTTACGAAAACCATGCAAAACTGAGCTTCATAAGTTCAGTACTCGGGCTCTTTATGATTTTGATATCTCTTTGGATTGAGCGAAAGTGTTCGCCACCAAAACCAACTAACACAACCAAATAACTATTTCGGTTCAGCAATTCTTGGTGCGATCACGTATGCATCTAATCCAGATCCATCAGGGTTTACTTGTTCTAGCCCAACAGTTGCACCAATAACCTCAGCTAATCGTGCAACTATTGCAAGACCTAAGCCAGTTCCAGTGCCATCTGCACGGCCGCGCCAGAATCGATCGAATGCACGATCGATTTGTTCCAACGTCATTCCCGGACCTTCATCGATGACGTGGATTTGAACGTGATTTCCGGTGGCGAAAGCTCGCAAATTCAGTGTGCTACCTTTTGGCGCAAAATCGAGTGCATTGTCTAGGTAAGCATCAACTATTTGGTCAATTGAGCTATCGGTTGCTAATACCCAAAGTCCGGCCCTGATATCAGCAACAATTTTTATGTTTTTTTCGTCAGCTAGTGGTTGCCACATCTGAATTCGCTGATCAATTAATTGTCTGATGTCGGTAGGTTTTAATGCTGGCGTTGATCCTTCTAGCCGAGCCAAAGCAAGCAATCCATCAATGAGCATTTGCAATCGAATAACTTGAGTAGATGCATTTTCAAGTGCTACACCAACTCTATTTGGATCATCAACTACATCTGCAGCATTTTCCAGTGTGAGCCGCAATGCGGTAAGTGGAGTTCTCAATTGGTGGGATGCATCCGAAGCAAAAGATTTTTGCGAATCCAGTACGCCCGATAATCGTTCAACCATAGTGTCGAATGCACCTTCAAGTTGGCGAAGCTCCGGTGCGCCACCGAGAACTTTTTTATCTGAAAGTCGAACCTTTAAATTGCCAGCTGAGATTTCGGAGGTAGCGCTTTGGAGTTTGCGCAAACGGCGAGTAATTGCGTTCGCCACAATTAAAGTTACCGCCAAAGTAATGAGCAATGTCAATGTAGCAACTATCACGATTCCGCGGATTCGATTTGCAATAATTCCATCGATCACTGAACCTGGGTAAGTAATGCGCAATGCGCCAATCGTTACGTTTTCTAACTCCACCGGCACAGCAACATATAGCAGGCTCTGCCCAAGTGATTGTGATTCACGTTCGCCAGACACTTCATTACCCCGAAGTGCATCTGCTATCTCTGGTCTATTTAAATAATTGGTCCCAACATCGTCACCATCAGAACTGACTAAGACGATTCCGAGTTCATCGGTAATGACAACTCGAGCACCAGATTGATCGGCATAGTCAGTTGCAATAGTTTGCAACTCTTCAGTTTGGTTGTTTGAAATTTCACTATCTACTGAATCGGCCAACCGCCAAGCATCACGTTCTAAAGAAGTATAAATCTGAGAATGTTCAACTTGGTCAAGGTATCGCACAAGTGGAACGTCTTGAACTAACAACATCAATACAATGATGGTCAGAAACGCAGCTACTAGCCTTAAACGCATAGGAAGGATTATCGGGGGATATCGAGCCTGAAACCAACACCACGCTTGGATTCAATCCATTCAGGGTGAGCGAGTTTCTTGCGAATCGCTGCAATATGGGCATCAACAGTCTTTGGGGTTACATAAAGCGCTGTATCCCAAATCCGTTCAAGCAATTCTGTTCGGCGAAGTACTGTTCCCGGGTCTTCGGCTAATACTGAAAGAAGTTCATATTCGGTTGCGGTTAGATGTATCTCTTCACCTTTGACAAATACTTTTTGTGCTTTACGGTCGATTGCTAAGTCTCCAAGAGTTTGAAGATCTGTTTTCTCGCTCGCACCTTCACCACCGATGCGACGACTTACTGCTCTAATTCGAGCCACTAACTCGCGAACTCCAAATGGTTTCGGCACATAATCATCTGCACCAAGCTCAAGACCAACAACGCGATCAATCTCATCATCGCGCGCGGAGATAACAATGATCGGCACCTGGCTAACTGCACGAATTTCGCGGCAGATGTCGTAACCATCCATATCTGGAAGTCCGAGGTCTAGCAAAATCATGTCTGGCGGATTTGGGCCAACGGCAAAGTCGAGCCCTTCTTGGCCGGTACCAACTGCAAGAACTTCATAACCCGCAGAACGCAAGCCTTCGCTTACTCCCTGCGACAGTGCTGGATCATCTTCAATAATTAGGACCTTCATAGGGGTATCTTGCCAATTTATCCTAATTTGAAACTAGACCCAAAGACCCTAAAGCCGTAAATACTTCTCGAACTTGGACGTATCTTGGAAATTCCACCATCTATCCCTACCTTTGAGTGACTACCGTTCGCCATAGAGGGAGGCCCAAGTGCGTATAGCTGCTACAACAGTTCTATCTGTTGCCACAATTTTGGTTGCCTCCGGCGGAGCTGCTGCGGTCAATTTCCAGGTCCTAGATCAATCGATGAGCGTGAGATTCGACCGCGACGGCCTTGGCGGAATCGCCCCATCAGCTAGAGAAATTCAAGTAGACGAATCTGGTGTTCCGGTTGAACCAACTTTGGACGTAACTCAAACAGCTGATTCGAATTTAAAGACCGAACAAGTTGTTACACCAAAACCAACTTCTACAAAGCAGTCGAACAATTCGGGATCTGGAAATAACACAAAAATAAATAGAACTGCAAAAGAATCCGAACCAGAAGAAACCGAATCAGAATCTTCGGAACCAACTAAAGAAACTTCAAAGCCAACTAAAACCAAAAAGGCTGAAAAAGAAGAAGACGAAGAAGATGATGACAGCGAAGATGAAGATCAACACTTTGAAAATGATGACGACTAGTTTGTTTTTGAGACTTTCAACTTTTTAATTATCCATAGCCAAATTCCAACAGTGACCCAAAGTGCGATTGCACTAAATTGCATTTTCGCTTCTGGCCCAACCCATATTGATGATGGCGCAACCACCGAATTCTCATATCCAACTATTGCCAGCCCGAAAAAATTATTGGCAAGATGAGCACCAATTGCCACTTCAAGTCCACCTAGCCATTTTGCGGCCATTAGCCAACCAAAACCCATTGAACTATAAGCAATCAAGGACCACACTGGCTCGGCTTGTGCTTCAGGATTCAATAAATGCGGTGCTGCAAACAGCAAAGTTGAAATCAACACAACAATTCCAGCTGGCATATTGCCACGACTCAAACTCTGAGGAATAAATCCGCGGAAGAAAAGTTCCTCAGCGCAAACTTGAATTGGTAACAAAAGGATTAGCACTAATAGGGCTGGCATGAAGGTGCCGAGATTAAAAGTGAATTTAAGTGAAGCAGGATCCGCAGCCCAACTAATTAGCGATCCCACTAGCAGGATGGAACTCCAGCTCAGTATCCCAAAGAACAAATTCTTGGTTGAGAAGGCAATGCGACTTGTAATTAGGGTTAATGGTTTGCGCCCAAGTAAGTAAGTCGCTCCGATTACTGACCCCAAAATCGGAACAAACTGAAAGAAAGATGCAAAAAAGGATTGCCACGGCTCAAGTTGGTCGCCCCAAGCAATACTTGGCACTAAAGTGAATATTCCTGCTCCAATTGTCCAAGCAAAAAACATGATGGCATATCCCACAAACCACATTGCTGCATTTTCACTTCGCCCGCGAGTGGGTTTTAAGTAATCATTCATCTTGCTATTCCTCCTGGACAAATATGAGACTCTGCTAGCTCTTATAAGGGCCGAACTAGAGCTGTAATTGATGCCGACGTTTTACGTATGTGCAGTTGTTGCAGTTGTCTACGGTTGCTGGCCTTGGCCCATTGATTACACCAAAGAGTTTCTTCAAAGTGGTTTCAAACTTTGCTGGATCGCGGTCAACTGGTTGCCAAGATGTGTTGACGTTCACACCAGGCTCAGTTCCGGTTAACGATGTTGGTAACGACCAAACCATCAAACCAAGCACGCTGACTTTTTCGCCATCGCCTTCAGCAGGATTTTCCATTGCGTGTGCGTATGCTTCAAGCTGCGGACGGTAGAACTCAGACTTATTTGAGTCCTTTGCACTGAATTTGCAGTCTATGATTCCGATAGTTCCGTCTGTGAATTCAATTACAAGGTCATACTTACCGCTAATGATGTATTCGGTTTCTTCACCTTCATGCATCAGCTTCTTAGACGAAACCCAACCGCCATGACGGGCAATAGTTCCTTCTGGAAGATCTGGTGAAATAACCGATGCTGGTTTTCCGACGTAATATTTTTCTTGCAAGTCTGCAAGGTCGCCAACTAGTGGCATGGTCATCGGTGCCGTGAGGTTCTCTGTGTATTTAAGCCAGAGACATCTTGGACAGTTTGAGAGTGTAAACGTGAGGTCGCTTGGACTGATTTTTGTTCGCTTTGCCATGTGCGGGAGATTAACCGAAAGATGCTTGACAACAGGCTGATGAGACAATACCCTTGAAAATATCAAGGGGGTATATATGAATAAAATTAGGAAATTGTTGGTTTATCCGATTGCTGTGTTGACAGTCATTATCAGTGCACCAGCTGCTTTTGCAGTTCAAGATTTGCGGGATACTTATGTGGGACTGGTGCTAAGTCGCTCAGGGGTTCAACTTGGAGAACTTTACAATTCGACTGATTATCAATCTGTGAACATTTATGGACGTTACGCAAATGACACAACCGGAGATCGATTGCAAGTTAAAGGTAAAGTTCGAGACAACCTTCTTGAAAATGGCCAGCAGATTTATGTAAAAGCTGAGAAATGGGATAACAGCGTCAATTGCTATTTAACTGGCATAGGTGGCGGAACGAACTCAATTTCTCTTAATACTGCGTGCAGCACAGGATGGCATTTTGACGGAGAAATGAGTGTAATTACGGATTCTGTATCTGGAACTGGATCAGGACCTTGGCAACTTTATAAATTCCAATATTTCACTGAGCCGTCAATGAGTTCTCAGAAAATTTCCTTGCGTGTTTGCGAAGATGAGCCGTGGTTCTTATCGGATGAATGCACAGCAGGAGCCAGAATTCTTGGCATTGACTGGAACTAAATGTTAAAAGTTGAGTCTTTATCGGTTAACTATGGCAAAAAGGCGGTATTGGCGGATGTGGGCTTCACGCTACAAGACGGCGTAACTGCTCTGTTAGGCCTAAATGGTGCAGGGAAGACCACATTAATGAAATCGTTAGCTGGGATTGTTCCATACAAATCAGGAACCATTCATTTAAATCCAGCCAAACTAATTGATGCCAAAGAAGTTGCGA
>JAPLBX010000045.1 GCA_026392535.1 Actinomycetota bacterium | reverse complement strand
TGATGACAAGTTCTGGAACACTCCGAGATGTAATCAAGTTATGGATGATGGTTGCTTTTGGATGTTTTTTCAGTTCACGATTTGCAATCAAAGCAGTCAGAATGGATGGGCTAACAATCCCACCCTTTTCATCCACAACAAAACAGCGATCTGCATCGCCATCGAAAGCTAAACCAATATCTGCACCAACTTCTTTGACTTTGTTTTGTAGGTCAACCAAGTTTGCAGGTTCGATTGGATTTGCTTCATGATTTGGAAAAGTTCCATCTAGTTCGAAATACATTTCAGTTATTTCAAGTGGTAAATTCTTCAAAACCAACGGAACTGTAAATCCACCCATGCCGTTACCCGTATCGATTACAACTTTCAATGGTCGGATATTTCTAAGGTCGACCAATTTGTTTAGGTAATTTGCATATTCTGTTACCAAGTCTTGGTCAGTCTCGGTGCCAACTTCACCTGCGTAGTCAGACTTCCATCCACTTTCAATCATTTCTTTGATTTGGCGTAGTCCGGTTTCTTGCCCAACGGGAGCTGCACCTTGCTTGCAAAGTTTTATGCCGTTGTATTGAGCTGGGTTGTGACTAGCAGTGAACATTGCACCTGGCAGGTTTAGGTGGCCGGATGCGAAATAAAGACCATCGGTTGAACAAAGGCCGATCTGAATTACGTCGCACCCTTGGGATTTCACACCATCAGAAAAGGCTGCAACTAATTGCGGGCAACTTGGCCGCATATCGTGACCAATCACAACTACACCAGGGCCGCCATCACTCTTGCGGACAGCAATCACTTCCACAAATGCAGCCCCAACTTCTCGGGCTAGGTCAGCGTTGATTTGGTCGGGATAAGTGCCGCGAACGTCATAAGCCTTGATAATTTGATTTAAATCCCGCATACCTCAAGCCTACCTGCGGCTCATGGAGCAATTAGAGGTCGCGCACAACTTGCAGGTGCCCGCGGCGCCCAGAATTCTCAAGCTCGCCCACGCTTTGGCTGGAATGCGCAGAATCACGTACTGCCTGAGCCAACAGTTCAAGGTCAGCTGTGCTCGGTTTGAGAGATTCTGGGTCAGTTTCAAGTTTGACCAATTCCCAGCCCCGCGGTGGAGTTGTTGCTTGGCTGTGGTTGTCGCAAAGGTCATAGCAATGTGGTTCGTTGAATGTTGCAAGTGGACCGAGCACCATGGTTGATTCGCCATACACATATGTCAAAGTGGCAACTGCGTTCTTAGAACACAATGGCCGTGAACATTTGCGATTTGTACTCACAGGGTCAGGTTAAGTCTCAACTGGGGATTCCAAAGGTTTTGACACCCTTTGACAGTGCGATTAACTGATCGCCAAAGTTAGCCGAACTCCACGCGATATTTGAGATTCCGGATCGAGCATTGGCAAGACCGCACTAATTTCACCAATCGAGCTACGTTTAGTGAAAATTGCTGTGGCATAAAACTCGCCGTCTTGGGATTCGATTGTGACAACACTTCCAGCAGGGAGTCGAGTGGCAAAAACTTGATTCACAAATTTGCCCGCAACCACTGAGACGTTTCGTGACCACTTAGTTTGGCCGGCCACTCTTAGGGTGACTTGCAAAGTTAGATCTTGTAAACCGCCAAGTACTAAAGCAGTTTTCGTAACGCCACTCGGAACTACAAAAGTTGCATGAGCCTTAATAGCTGGCACGCCAACTACAACTTCATAATCACCTAATCCCTTGTTGGGGCCGAAATAACTTGCCGACGCTAAAACTGGTTTATCGGATGAAATTGTTAGAGCGAGTGCTTCCCCACTTTGAGCTTTACTTAAATCAATCACCTTTTGCTTATTTTTAGAAAGCAGAAACCCATTTAGTCCATGCAATACAAATTCACCAGAAGCAGTATGTGCTGTAACAGTAATCACTGCATCTTCATCGGTTGCAAGTAAATGTAATTTAGGTAAATTCGCAGTTAGCGGAATTCTAGAAATAACAATTTCTTTAGCAGAATTCTGAACTGGTGTTATGTAAGAGCGTCCACGAGATCTCAAACCCTTAATAACTTCGGACTGAACATTTGCAACAACCCGCCCATCTAGCGACTTGATGAACAAACTTGCTGATTTCACGCCAGGCATAACTTCTGTTAAATCAATAATTCGGGTTGAATCTCCAGGAATGACCAAACGGCGATTTTCACCCAATTCATATTTGCCAAGCGGACTAAATGCTTCAACCGCAACTACTGTGTCGGTGTTATCTGGATTGACCATTACCAAAGTTGCGCCATATCCAGCGGTAGTAGTAATCCCGTTGAACCACCAATTTGATTGTGGTGCACGACAAACATCTACCGCAAAGCCTGACATATTTTTTGGCGCTTCGGTTGCAAATACAAAGTTAGAAAGTTGCGGCGAATCTTTTCCGTCTGCCAATACGCGATCTGAAGACCCTGGAGTCATCGCGAAAGAACGATAAAAACCTTCTGCTAAACCAATTGCGCGACCATCAACGTCAACATTCAATTCTTCTGATTCACTATTCAATGCGCCATTGACGGTATACAAAGCAGATTTGGCTGATGAGAACTGATTTTGCCATGCCACACATATTGAGTCGTTAACAAGTTTTGGTGGAGCAAACTCAACACTTCCAACGGTCGGATTACGCCAGAAAGACAAACTTGCTGAGACGGCAATAACTGCAATTACGATGAATATCATCAGAGATTCACCAAATAGCACCTTAATGATGTCTCGTAACTTGTTTACGTATCTAGCAATCATTATTCATCCAGCCATTCATCGCGATAACTGTGTCGACGTCGAGGAGCTAGTACAACCAACAAGGCAAGCAAAGTGCTGAATGCAATGACCAGCCATCCCAGCCTTCTACCACTATCAAATTGGATCACAATTTCGCCCGATGCCCGTTTTGGTATTTTCCAAGCCAGGGTTTCGCCTTCGATGGTTTTCAATACTTTCCCATCCAAAGTTGCCACCCACTGATCTGAAGTGCGATCTGCAAGCCGCAGTTCACGGACAAATTCACTTGGCGTGATTACTCCCTTGACGTCTGGTGGCAACGGGGCTCGTTGGATATCTGGAAGTGCAAATTCGTCAATTCCATCTGATACATACGCACGCGATTGCACGTCAGTTAAACGCCAAATATTTAGCAACTTGGAATTTCGCGCTGTAATTAACCGCTCTAGATTTCCCCGAGACGAAACTCGGTTAAGCGCGTCATCTTCAAATGGAACAGCAACATACCCAATGCCGAGTTTGCGAAGTGGATTTTCCAATGAAGTGTCATATCCATTTAGCCAAGCAGCAACTCGTTGAGACAGCACAACCTTGTCACTGGTATCGACTATTTCTTTATCTCCCAAAATTCGTAGTCGGCCATCCAATATCTCTACCGCTATTGCGCCATCAGCTTCCGTCGAAACGAGCAGGGTGCGAAGGCGAAGCGGGTCGGTAAATCCACGCAAAGCGCTGCCGGATATTTCTGACTCTCTGCGTAACCCAGTGGATAAATCTGCAGCAATGCTGTTTTGAATCAAACCAACAATAGGCATCGCTGTAATCAATATTGCTGCAATTGCCGTTGATATTTGACGCCAACCAAAATCAGTTCGGTCAAGTTGAACTCGAATGCTAGATGCGCTGGCTGCGAGGCACAAAATCATCGCACCATTTGCCGCGATAGCCGCAACTGAAAGTGAAGGCTGCACGATTGCGTCGTTAACAATAGTTGCAACAAATTGACCAACCAGGCTCACGCTAACAATAACTGCAATGAACGACCAGGCGATTGTGCTGATGCGATTAGTTCGTCGATCCAAGAGCGAAACCAGAGCAACTAGAAATAGCGCAAAACTCCACCACCAACCTGTGTGTTGATGGCTCTGGCTTGATCCGAACAGAACACTCCATGCTGGGGCAATCTCTCTAGCACTAGCGCCAAATTCCACAAACCAGCGCAATGGATGAGAAATTACCTCTAACGACCATGGTGCGGTTAATAGAACTGAACCTAAGAAAATCACTAGGAAACGAATTCGAATATTGCGACCTGCACCGGTTTGTTTGAGTTGGTATGCAATGACTGCGATAAACACGAACCAGATTGCGGGCCAAATACTTGCCAAAATTGCAGTAGTCATTGCAGCTAGTGCAGCAGCTCGCCAACTAATCAAAGCTCTGCGCAACAACAAAATGGTTGGCGGCAACAAAATAGCCGAAATGATTAATGCGATATCGCCACCGCTGATTGCCCCGGTCATTGTTGGAGACAATCCATACAACCCAGCGAGCCAAACTCTGGTACCAGCATGAGGCAAGAAACTTCGAAGTGATAAGTGCAATGACAAGGCTGCAAGCCAAGCACCTAATGCAGACAAGATAACTACAAAAGTTGCCGGATTATTAAAAGTAAATATTGAGAAAAGAGCGATGACTGCTTGCAGCGGATGTGAAGCGCCAGTTGACCCCATTCCAACCGCATGCCAGTTCGCAACAAACTCATTCCACAAAAGACTAGTGTCGGTTGGCATTACGCCAGTTGAATTTGAAATTAGCTGTTGGCCATACCAAGCTGATCGAGATGCGATAACACCCCAAGTAATTGAAAGTACAGCCAAGATCGAACTCGGCTTCTTTGCAATTGCAATTGCGGCGGCTTTCCAGCCAAGTTCGCTCGCATCTGGTCGGTTTGGGAAAATTGAATTAAGTATTCGATCAGAGTTTTCAGCAATTGCCTCAGCAACTTCGGTTGCCGCAAAACTCACTTGCTGATTGAAGCGTGGTCTGATTCCCCTTCTCATTGGCAAAGGTCCAACGGCAAGTCGCAATTCTTTGATACGGCCACGACTAAGAAGTGCAGAAATAGTTGCGCGCCACTCGTCGCGAGCTGCTGCGAAATCCTGAACAAGCAAATAACCAATTCCGCGCATGATTCCAGAAATTAGAAGTAGTAAATACCTTGCCCACAGCCATTTAAATGGAGTTCGCGACAAAATTAGAAGAGCGCCAGCTTTTCTGTCAAGAAAATGTGGTGAACCTTTCTCACCAGTTTGTTTACGTAACTCACGAACAGATGCCGCCGCGTGCCGAATTCGAGATTCCGGGGCAACAACAACTTCTTGGCCGTTTTCCCAAACTCGCCAGCAAAATTCCAATTCACTTCGGTAGTGAGGAATCTGCCTAGTGAAACCGCCTAATTGCGCAAAAGTATCTACGCGGGCCAACATGCCTGCACTACTTACGCTGTGGCTAAAGTGAATTCGGTCATGTTGACCTTGATCTAGTTCCCCACGTTCAAGAACTGTAAAACGAGTTCCGATTGCAGTGATAGATGAATCAACCTCAAGTACGTGTTCGCTGTCATTCCAGTCAGTGACTTTGCTACCAATAACACTTGCATTTGGATTTAAGTTTGCAGCATGCAGTAAATTCTCAAGAGCATCAATTTCCGGAGCTGAATCGTCATGCAAAATCCACAACCAGTGCACATGCTCTGGTCGATCATCCGCTTCTTTAAGGCAAGCATTTGCAGCCATGCTCTGAGTGCTACCTGCAGGGAGATGCACAATGAAATTTGCACCAGCACTTTGCAACAAAGTGACTGATGCGTCACTGCTTTCAATATCGGCAGCTACAAATTGATCTACTGGGCGCGATTGGCTGCGAAGATTCTTAAGTGTGGAAGGTAGCCACTCTGCGCCATTTTGACTTACGACTACAGCAGTAACAAAGTGGAGGATTTCAATAGGTGGGGTTTCGCTCTGCTCTTCTTCAATCCAGAAAAATGGATTTTCTGGATTTGTGGCGGTTCCCGCTTCAAACATGGTGCTATCTAAGCAATCAGCTTAAGGATTACCAAAGTGGGCTGTGAAATCTAGTTAGCTCGCGCGCTTAATGCGGCGGCGTTCACGCTCAGACAAGCCGCCCCAGATACCAAAACGCTCATCGTTAGCCAGCGCATACTCAAGGCACTCAGCCTTCACGTCACATGAAAGGCAGACCTTCTTGGCTTCACGAGTGCTGCCACCTTTTTCAGGGAAGAAGGCTTCAGGATCTGTTTGAGCGCACAGCGCATTCTCTTGCCAAGATAGGGCAGGTTCGCCTTCAGGCGCAAACAACTCTTCAGACACAAAACTCTCCTCTTACGAAAGTGCTAGGGCGAATTACACCCTTGTCATTCCACTTTGGTCAAGTCCGTGAGTGGGGAAACTAAACAATTTAAGAACATTTCGCCCAATTTCCTGTGCATAAGTCGGAATTTGGTCCTTTTCTGCTGTGAATAACCGAAATTCACATCATTTGGCCGTCGAGTCCAACCTTCGATCCATCTGGCAGCGACTGTCCGATAGTCACACCATCTGCCACAACAACGTTATTCAGCGTTACTCCGCTTGCAATGGTTACGCCATTACCAATAATTGAGTTTTTGATCGTTACGCCTTGCGAAATAGCGCAATCTCTCATTACTACAGACCTAAGAATGCTTGAGTTGTTTGCAATTGAAGTTCGTTCCCCGATTGCAGTTCCACCAGAAATTTCCGAACCAGTTTCAACTTTTGCGGTTGATGAAATTAAAGCTTGACCAACTTGCGAAATCAAAGGTGAGTTGCAAATACCTTTAACAACATCAATATTTCCCTTTAAGAAACTTTCAGCAGTTCCAAGATCTAGCCAATATGCATTTTCAATGAACCCGGTAATTAGTTGTTTAGACTCAAGCAAGTTTGGGAAGACTTCACGTTCCACCGATACAACTGCATTTGGTCTTATCGAATCAATTACATCTCGTCTAAATATGTAGCAGCCAGCATTAACTTGATTTGTAATAATTTCTGCATCATTGGTTGGTTTTTCAAGGAATTGTGTGACAATCCCTTTGCTATCTGTCGGGACTAAGCCAAACGGCCTTGGGTCCACAACTTCAATTAGGTGTAAAGAAACAGCAGCTTCCTTTGCCTTGAAATCAGCTAACTGCATTTCTAGGGAATGTCCGCTCAGAATATCGCCATTGAAGATGAATATTGCTTCATCACCTTTTGACTCTAAAACACTTGAAACATTGCGGATCGCACCGCCAGTTCCTAATGGACTTGCCTCGGTTACGTATTGAATCTCAATTCCAAATTTCGAGCCATCTGCGAAGTAAGCAGAAAAAACTTCCGACTTATAGCTCGTGCTCAAAATGATCTTAGTAATTCCAGCAGCTTTTGCTTTTGCTATCTGATGAGCAGTGAATGGCACATTCGCCACCGGCAACATCGGTTTTGGTGTGGTCAGCGTCAATGGTGAAAGCCGGGTGCCTTGGCCCCCAACTAGCAAGATTGCTTCCACGCGCCCTCCCGATTCAACAAAATGCTCTAGGAGCGACGAACTTTAGTGACAAAGGCTTCGTCGGCATCAAGGCTCACGATTACCGTTGAAAGCGGTTGGCGTCGCAGCCACTTAATAGCCCGAGCTCGAATGGAGTCTTGGTCATAAATGACTGGCAGACCTGTTGCTGCCAAAAGTAGAGTTTTCCAAACTGGAGTTTCTTCATCAGCGATTACCAAGCCTCGGGTTGTAGTTTGGTTTTGATACAAAGCGTTAAGTGTTGCTTCACCAAGATCTTCGGTGCTAATCCGCTTCACATTATCAATTGCGGCAAGCGCAGCATTGGAAATATCGTCCGGTGATCCCACTGCAATTACATCGGGTTCAGTGGCTTGCAATAAATACTGAGCTGTCTGAAGGTTTAAAAGTCCTTCTCCTGTCAATAGCAATGGCCTCTTGGTCCGAACGCTAAGTGAAGTGGCTATTGACAACTGCTGAGGATTGCTCGCATTCACGAGCACATATTTTTGATCAGTTATATCGGCAAGTGAATCGGCAACCAACTGAGCCGTTTCATATTCGTCGCTACCTGAATAACTTATTACCGTTTTACCAGCAGATTGAAGTGCCGAAAGAATCTCTGCATCTATTGAACCGACAACTTCAACTTCTGTTACCAAGTTGGTGTTTACAAAATCCATTATTCGGCTTGCATCATTGCTGGTTTTCGTCACCATAATCGCAGATTTATTGATTCCAGCAAGTGAAGATGCGATTGCTAAGTTGCTTTGCGATGTTGAGCTGTTTTGCACCAACACTAACTTGGTTGCAGTCGCACCAGGAATTTTGGCAAATCCCAAACTTCTTTCACTTAATACGGCTTTTGAGAAACTTGGTGCGGCAGTTTCGGCGAAAGAAACCAGCGCTTTCCAAATCCAGGTGCTTTGTAAAGAATCACCGTCTACTGACTGGACTCTGGAACGAAACTTTTCGCCAGAGATTGTGGCTGAAGCTCCACTGGTTGAAAAAGCAACTGCAGTTTTAATTCCGCCAGAAACATAGCGGTCAGACAAATCAAGGTAAGCAACATCTGTGAGTCCAAATGCGGCTGCGAGAGTTTGTTGTGAGCGCACACGTGGACTCCACACACTTACCGAAACTGCAGACTCAGGCAACAAAGACCAAGGATCTGGCACGGCCCGGTAATAAGGACGGGCTGTGCCGCCCCAAACGTCTTCATTGTTTTGCGTATAGCCACCGGTCGCTGCCGCAAAGAAAGTTTGCACAACTTTCCCGTTGTATAGAACAAAATTACTGTGAGTTTCATCCACCGTACTCGAATCAACAGCAGCTTTCCAACGCTCGCCACCACCGCTATTGATCTTCGACCAACCGACATAATTTTGATCTCTGATGTCGTCGTAAATCATGCAATCGCATGCACCCATACGATTGTTCAAAGTTCCATCAGCGTTATACGCGCGGTTATATGCAAAAGAACGAGCCGCAATAGCTTGTGCAATTAAAGATTCAGTTGGCCAAGAATTAGAAACTTCACCAATTCCATATATGTATTCATCATGCAAACTAACCCGGTTGGTTACTTGCATTCCTGAAACAAAAGTATCGGTAGCTTCTGCAGCCTTAATTCGCAAATTTCCGTATTTATACAACCGGCCACTAGTTGTAGTTTCGTTTGGACCGATTACCTGAATCGCAGATTCAGTCGTTCCTAAATCCGTATCGAATCGAGTTCCACTCCAGGTTGCAATTATTTTTGAGGTTGGCCCGAGATTTTGATTTTTGCTAGTTGTCACTGAAACTTTAATAGCATTCGCATCAAAGCTAAATGTTGCAGTTTCGTTTGCAGTGAGATCTATTTTCGTGCCATCGTCAGCAGTTAAGCGCCAAGTTCCGATATCGCCATCGACTTCACGTAATCTGAGAGTGAGGCTGCGTATGCGATTTTGAAGTGAAACCCACACATCAGCATCATCGATCGCAGTGCCGATTTGGGTGCCACTGAAATAGAACGTCAGAATCTCGGCAGCAGTTTTTCCGGCTGTTGCCATTGCATATGCGCCCCACTGAGACATTCCGATTCCGTGTCCCCAGCCGCTTCCACTGAAAGAAAAATTCGCAGGTGCGGTTAACGCAGCTATCTCAGGCATCTCAAGCGAATCCACCACGCGAGGTGCATCACGTTTGTAGATTTCACGTGCATAAGACGCAACTTTGGAATCTGAGAGGGTAGTTTGAAAATCTGTCGCAAATACATTTTGAATATAAGGACGGGTTGCAATGTATGCCAGGTCGAAATCACTTACAGATTTACCAACCGGCCAAATTGAGACCTCATTCGCAGTTGAAACTAAATCCAGAACTGAAATGGCTGAGTTCTGATCTCGCAAAAACAACGTGCTTGGTTGCGGGTCAAGCAGGCTAGACAGTGAAAGTGAAAGTTCTTTCGAATCTGCCGCGAAGATTCGAGAAAAGCCGCTGAATTTCAATAGAACTGAGTCTGCAATATCGATTTGATTTGCCACCGCTGTGCCGCTGGTGATCTGTAATGTTGCAAGAATTTGTTTAGACGTCTTATTGCCAGTAGCAGATACTGGAATTAGTGGGACTCGCTTTGCGTTCGCAAATGCCAAACTCTGCAGCAAGGTTTTCGAATCCTGCGAATAGTTGGTTAGTACGGCGGAACTAAATGGCTCACCTGTCCAACTACTCCAAAGCAGGCTGGACAGATTTAGTGCATCCGTTGCGTCAAATCTCTTGATCCGTATTGAAGCGGTCTTCAATGCTTTTGCAATTTCAGTTGAAATCATTGCCTTAGAACCAACAATTTTGACTTTGGTAATTCCACGGTGTTGGATTTCTTTCCAAGCCGATTTAGACAAAGTCTTACCGTTTGTTGCAAGCACGATTTGATCAGTGATGGTGGCATAGTTTGTGGCGAGGGCGGCAATACTTTGAGAATCTGAGCCATAAGCAAACAAAACAGCTGAGACGCTTTCGGTAGGATTCAATTTCGCTACATTGTTAATTGCAGCAATCTGGCTACTTATTGAATTTGCACTTACCACCCTAGTTGCATTGTTGCATAAAACTTCGTTATGTGTTGTTGGTCGGGATGCGCTTACAACTTTTAAGAATTGTCTTTTTGCTGTTCCAACTTTACTTCCGACCGACGGTGTTACAACTACTTGGAAAGGGCCAGCTGTCAAATCTTCTGTGACATCATTTTCAAAACTCGCATCAAATTCACCAGCAGCACTTTTTTCACCAGTTTGTGAAACCACCGTTTCACCAGTGCATAGATTTACTAAATCCACCCGCCACTTACCGGCGTTATCTAAGTTAGCTTTGATTGACAAAGAGTTGGATGAAAGATTCCAAACTTCTGGTATGACTTTCACCATGCTTACATTTGGAGCTTCAACAGCAGTCGATGTTGTGACGCCAAGTAGTAATGAAAAAATTACGCCAAAGCCAACCACCGCAAAAAGCCGCGAGCTTAGGTTTGGCATTGCAAACATTTGAAATTTACCTCCAGGCGCAGGGGAAGGATGCACCAATCAGCCCATTTTGCCTCAAAATGACGCTTAACTCGTGATGAATTGCGCAGGAACCGCGGTTAAATAGTGCAGAAATGTCCAAGTCCGTGAATAACGCAATTTTTGGCAGGTGTCCAACAAGTTTTGGGGCAGAATATGACTCTTGATACTAAGGAAAATCCTGCCTTGAAAATTGCTCGTTTTGCCCGAATAGCCGCTATCGGCGTGCTAGTTGCCACCGTTGTAAGCGGTGGGGCGATTACTTATATCAATTCAGCAGTTGGAAACATCAAAACCCAGAATGTTGATGATCAACTTGGACCTGATAGACCGGAACCTGGTCCTGCCATCAACCTCTTGCTAATTGGTTCTGATACTCGATCTGGACAGGGAAAAGGGTTTGGTCACGTAGGGCAATTTGGCGGACAACGTTCTGACACAAATATTTTGGTCCATATTTCTGAAAACCGTGACTGGGCAACTGCAGTCAGCATTCCACGTGACACATCAGTGGATATGCCAGATTGCACCCGCGAAGATGGAACTATGTCTAAAGGTTACAACGGTAGATTCAATGAAGCATTCGGTCGCGGTGGCGCAGCATGTGTTATTAAAACAATTGAAACTCTCACTGACATAAAGATTGATCACTT
>JAPLBX010000010.1 GCA_026392535.1 Actinomycetota bacterium | reverse complement strand
AGTTCATTCACAAAAACAAATGCCAGTAGCAGAACTCCAACGGATGAAAAGCCAACTGTGTTAATGAAGCGCTTCGCGCCAGTTGAGATACGACCTCTAAAATTGCGTGGTTTCCAAGCAACAGCCAAAGCCGCTCCGATAAATAAGCCACTGCTGTGTGTGTCGGTTCCAAAATACAAGTGACTATTTGCCGAAACGAAATCTGAAGTTGAGTAGTGCGCTACCCAAAGCAAAACCGCCCAGGAAAACATTGCGCCAATCAAGGCTGCCCATCTAACCCGGTTCGAATTAATTCGACTGGCAAAAGTGGCAATCACCAGTGGCCAAATCAGGTAAAACTGAGCTTCGATTGCCAGAGACCATGTGTGCTGCAAGAGTGACGGCCTTCCAATCTGGCCAAAGTAGTCCTGACCAGTTGCGATGAACCACCAGTTGGTTGTGCCAGTTGCTGCCCAGGGCAAATCTTGCAAAAAGCGTTCAATGGTGTCTGGCGCCCAAAGGCCCACACCAACGAGAACACCAAATGCCAAAAAGAAGAAAGCTGGCAGCAAACGTCGAGCTCGTGATAGATAAAAGCTTTTGAAGTCAATAGTTCCAAGATTGTTGTAGCGATCTAACAAAATCCAAGTAATCAAATAACCTGATAAAACGAAGAACACATCAACGCCCAAGAATCCACCAGTTAGAGCGGTTGGGTTCATGTGGTAAACAATTACTGCAATGATGGCGATTGCGCGAATGCCATCTAGTGCAGCGATATGTTTACGCATCTAAATCATTTTTCAGTCGAAGATTTAAGTGCAGCCTGAATTTTCTTAGAATGTTCGTCAAAACTTTCAATTGAACTTACGATTGTGGTGTAAGCCTTTTCGGCAGTTTGACGTGCTTTATCTTGAGTTTCGGCAGCAGCCAAATGATTAGCGCGTGCGACTGCAAGTGAATTTGCAATTTCCCGACGAATCGCTGTTGCTTGATCTGTAACTTCTTTCACGCTGCTGGCTGCATAAGCATCCGCTTCGCGACGAACTTTGGCCGCGTATGAATCCGAATCACGTCGTGTGGATTCTGCTAAGGCATTTGCGTCGCGCACAGTCTTAGAAGCTTCACTTTCGCCAGCGGTAACAATTTGCTTGGCTTCAGTCGTCGCGTTCTTCAAAGTGGCAGAAGCTGTGGATTCAGCCGCAGTGATTGTTTGATTCGCTTGCTTATCTGAATCTTTAAGTTTTTTCTCAGCCGCAGCAATCAAATCAGAGGCAGATTTTTCGGCGGCTGCAACAATTTGATCTGCTTTCTTCTCCGAGTTCGCGATCGTAGAAGCTGCAACTTTTTTGGCTTCAGCTTCACGTTTGTGAACCGTAGCCAAAATCGTGACAGCGGTCTCGGAAGCTAGAGCTTCAAGTTCATGTGAATCAAGTTCATGGAAATCTTTTTGGGCGCGAAGAGTCTCAACTTCATCTTGCAATTTAGCGATAGTCGCGAGCATGATTTCTGGAGTCATAGGAGTAGCTGAAACTTCGTCTTTCTTATAGCCAATCCAATCGAGAACCCGGCGTTTGCCATTTTCTTCAAGAGTCTTTTCGTTAGCCATAGCCATCCCTTTTCACCCCTATTTCTATGGGCGAAAACTACACGCTAAAGACCTAGTTCCAAGAATTCTGAGCAGAAACGTCTAGAACTACCTTCCGCTCCCCCTGCGACCCATTTCCCCCATTGTCGATGACTTCACCAAAAATTGTCATGCGTTTTGGGTGGGGCAAAGGCACAAAGGCGCAAAACGCGCCAATGTGCGGTATTCTCACGCCAACAAAGAACACCGTTAGGGGTGAAAAATCCGTGAGGACCCTGGTCATTGGAGCAGGTGGAGTCGGACGGGCAATTGCGAACATCGCTTCGCGTCGTGATTTCTTGACCAGCATGACGATTGCTGACTACACATTAGAAAAAGCCCAAGAGGCTGCTAAGCGCGTGGATGACCCACGTTTTAGCGCCGCTGAGGTGAACGCATCTGATTTGGAAGCTATCCGCGAACTTATTCGTGAGGTAAATCCAGATATCGTTATTAACGCGGTCGATCCACGTTTCGTAATGCCAATCTTCTTGGCCTGCGAGCTTGAACGCGTCAACTACATGGATATGGCAATGAGCTTGTCTCGCCAGCATCCACTACTGCCACATGGTGAAACTGGGGTAAAACTCGGTGACGAACAATTTGCGCGCGACTGGAACTGGTCGGAGCGTGGAATCTACGCACTTGTTGGCATGGGAATCGAACCTGGAATGAGCGATGTTTTTGCTCGATACGCATCTGATGAACTTTTCAGCCGAATCGACCAAATCACCGTTTTGGATGGTTCGAACCTAACCGTTGAAGGTTATGACTTTGCGCCTTCATTTTCGATTTGGACCACCATCGAAGAATGTCTCAATCCCCCACTCGTTTGGGAAGATGGACGTGGCTGGTTCACAACTGAACCATTTAGCGAACCTGAGATTTTTGATTTCCCAGAAGGAATCGGTCCTGTTGAATGCGTAAACGTTGAACACGAAGAGGTTGTGCTAATTCCACAAAAAGTTGACGCTCGTAAAGTTAACTTTAAATACGGTCTAGGTACTGAGTTCATCAACATCCTAAAAACCATTCACTTGATTGGTATGGATCGCCGCGAACTAGTTGAAGTGCAAGGTGTAAGCATTTCGCCTCGCGATCTTCTAGTCGCCGGCCTTCCTGACCCTGCAACCCTTGGTGAACGCATGAGGGGTAAAACCTGTGCTGGAACTTTAGTTAAGGGATTAGATAAAAACGGTGAACCAAAAGCTGTTTACATCTATCACGTTGTAGATAACGAATGGTCAATGAAGGAATACGGGGACCAAGCCGTAGTCTGGCAAACCGCGCTTAACCCAGTTATCGCTTGTGAACTTTTGCATGAAGGTATTTGGAAGCCAGAAGGCGTCAATGGTCCAGAATGGTTTGATCCAAAGCCTTTCTTAGAAAAAGTAATGGAATACGGTGCACCTTGGAAGATTCGCAACGAAGACGCATCTGATATTAAAAAATAGTTTATGAACTGACAATTAGTTTATGAACTGACAATTAGTTTATGAATTAAACTAAGACAAAAGGCCCCGCAATCGCGGGGCCTTTTGTTTGTTAACTATTTTCTACTTCTTCAAACCAAATACTCGATATCCCCAAGGTTCAATTTCTAGTTGGGTGTTGTCTTCACAAACAAAATCAGTTCCTTTAAGCAATTCTTTGTATGAACCATTTTGTGGCCCACCTTTGAAAGAGACTTTTTGGGTTTCGCCAGAGAAGTTCAATACGACAAAAATCTTTTCTT
>JAPLBX010000017.1 GCA_026392535.1 Actinomycetota bacterium | reverse complement strand
CAAACTCTCTGCATCACGCCAAGCTGCATTTGATAAATATGCTGCTAATGAAGGTGATGGCCTACGACTATTCGCCACATGGGCTGCATTTGCCGAGAAGTACGGAATTTCAATTAGCAACTGGCCAGAAGGAATCCGGACACCTGAAAGTTCGGACATGAAGAAATACAGTGAAAAGTTTGCAAAACGAATTAATTTCTATGCAAAACTTCAATGGTTAATCGACGAACAGTTTGCTCGCGCCCAAGCCGCCGCTCGCGAAAGCGGAATGGTTGCTGGAGTGGTTCATGACCTTGCCGTAGGTGTTCACCCAGAAGGTGCAGACGCATGGGCATTGCATTCAGTCCTTGCACAGGGAATCAACGTTGGATGTCCACCAGATATGTTTAATCAACTTGGTCAAGATTGGTCGCAACCACCATGGCGACCAGATGCATTGGTTGATGCAGCTTTCAAACCGTTCCGAGACATGCTGCGCACAATCCTTCGTCATTCTGGCGGCATACGCGTCGACCATGCACTTGGACTCTTCCGGCTTTGGTGGATTCCACAAGATGGTGGCGCAAAAGATGGCACCTATGTTTGGTATGACCATGAAGCGATGGTTGGCATTCTCGCGCTCGAAGCTCAACGTGTTGGTGCATTCGTAGTTGCTGAAGATCTTGGAACTTTAGAGCCATGGATTTTGGATTACTTAGTTGAACGTGAAATCATGGGAACAAATATCGCATGGTTTGAATACGACAAAGATGGCAATCCAAAATCTCCTGAAGACTGGCGTGAGTTGTCCATGGCAACTGTTTCAGTTCATGACATTCCACCAGCTGCTGGATTTATGGATGGCGAACATATTCGGATTAAAGAAGATCTAAATTTGTTCACTTCGGATTCCGCACCGTTTTGGGCAGACCATCGTGCAAACATGACAAAGTGGGAAACATTCCTTCGCTCATACGGTTATGTTGAAGAAACTGCTTGGAGCCGTCCGCTTTCAACGCAAGCCAAAATTGAAGGTATGCATCGCGTCTTGGCGCACACCAAAGCGCGCTTACTTGGCGTTTCCATTCCTGACATTGTTGGTGATGTGCGCGCTCAAAATCAGCCAGGCACCGACCAGGAATATCCAAACTGGCGAGTGCCAACTTGCTACGGTGATGGAACACCTCTGCTTTTGGAAGATTTCACCGAAAAGCCAGCAACTGCAGATTTGGCAAAGCGGATTTTCGCCGCTGTCACTCATCGCCGCCACTGGTAAACCAAATAGAATTAGGGAATGAAGAAAACCGTGAAACTACTTGCAAAATACTTTTACGCTTTAACCACAATATTGTTTTTGGCAGTATCTCCAGCTAATGCAAACATGGTTGATGCTGGTGAAGAGCCAGGTGCTGCACTAAGTGCGATCGACACAATTCTTTGGTTTGTAGTTACTCCGGCTGCCGTTTGGGCCATCGTTTGGTTCTTGTGGTCAATCCCAAAATGGCGCAGGACAAATGAGCCAAAGACTGGCGAGAACTGGAATCCAAAACCATCTACTGATGTTGTTAATCACTAATTATCAAAACAAATCTATAACAAAAGGGCCGGCATTTGCCGGCCCTTTTGTTTATTGGTTATTTGTCAGCTGCTTGAGCGGCCAGTGCGCGGACAAGTCCGTCGCGACCTTCGCCGACCAAACGCTTACATCCGTAAGGAACTTCGTCCTTTTTCAAGAATTCATTTGCCGCATCTACTGTGGCCTTTGAAATCTGGATTGCTGGGAATAAACCATTTGTGAGGGTTTGTGCAATCTCGTTAGAACGAGTTTCCCAGAGTTTTGGCAGCATGTCGAAGTAAGGCTTGATGTAGTCAGCACTTAGCTCACGACGATCTAAGTCCATGAACCCACCAACCATTGCGCCTGTAATCTCATTAGACAGGTCAAGGTCGTTTAGAAGTGAATCCCATACTGCCTTCTTGTTTTCAGCTGTTGGGATAAGTGCACGAGCTGTTGCAGCATTTCGCTTGCCAGCAGAAGTCACATCAGCTGCTTCTTCCTTTGCGATTTCTACCTCACCAATTCGGCCTGCTGCAGCTAAGCGACTCAATAGCATCCAGCGGAAGTCGGCATCGACTTTGATGCCGTCGATTGAAACTGAACCATCAAGTAGCCCTGCGACTACTGCAAGTTGTTCGTCTGTGCGAGCAATTCCTACGAAGTTCTTAGCTGATGCAAACTGTGCATCACTGCCAGCAGGAAGGGTGCGAGTCCACTCTAAGTAGGAGTTCGCCAGTTTTAACATGTTTTTCTCTCGCTTGTCTGGATGCGAGTACATCTGGGCTGCCGTTCGAGTTTGCATCAGTACACGTTGAATAATTGGAATGAAAGATTCAAGTGGTAAAGCTCTTTCGATCAAGTCGATGAAATCCGAAGTTGCCATTTCAGCATCGCGAGTCATGTCCCAAGCTGCAGACATCATCAAAGCACGGGCTAGTGAATCAGGAATAGACCCAAGGCTTTCAACCGCTGTCTTTAATGAGCGTTCATCCAAGCGAACTTTTGCGAATGTCAGGTCATCGTCGTTTAGTAGCAACAAATCTGGTTGCGCAACTCCAACGAGTTCCTTGACATCAGTGCGTGCACCTTCAACATCTAGTTCAATTTGCTTAATGCGTTCCAAACCATTTGCAGACTTGTTGTAAAGACCAATCGCTATCCGGTGCTTGCGAAGTTCTGGTGACAGACCAGCTGGCTCTAGTGGTGGCAGCTGAACGATTGCAACGGACTTGTATGTTCCATCAGCATTCAATTCAATTTCTGGCTTCAACATGTTGACTCCAGAAGTTCGCAACCAAGAATCAGTGAAACTAGATAGGTCGCGTCCACTGGCTTTTTCAAGTTCGACCAACAAATCTTTTAGTTCTGTGTTGCCCCATGAATGCTTCTTCAAGTAAGCAGAGACTCCAGCCAAGAAATCTTTTTCACCAACAAAGGCCACTAGCTGGCGCAAAGTTGACGCGCCCTTGGCGTATGAGATTCCATCAAAGTTAACTTCGACTGTGTCGAGATCAATCATGTCTGTAGAGATTGGGTGCGTGCCAGACATCTGGTCTTCCCTGTAACCCCATAGTTTTCGGTCCACGTGGAATGAAGTCCAAGCTTGGTCAAACCTTGTTGCCAAATTGTTTGCGTAGTAAGAAGCCCATTCAGCGAATGATTCATTTAGCCAAAGGTCATCCCACCATTCCATTGTCACTAGGTTTCCGAACCACATGTGTGCCATTTCGTGCAAGATCACATTTGAACGAAATTCACGTTCGTGGTCGGTTGCACGGGAGCGATAGATCACACCTTCGTAGAAAGTTACGCAACCTGCGTTTTCCATTGCTCCTGCATTGAATTCTGGAACAATGATTTGGTCGTATTTATCGAATGGATAGCCAACGCCAAAATCTTTTTCAAATTGTTCGAAACCTTGTTTAGTAATCAAGAACATATCTTCATGATCCAAGAATTCAGAAAGAGATTTACGGCAGTACCAACCTAGAGGGTAAGTACCAAACTCGCCTGTGTATGAATCGGTAACACCGAAGTAGTCTCCGGCCACAATTGCTGTTATGTATGTAGACATAACTTTGGTCTCGGCGAACTTATGTCGTGCACCATTTGCTAAATCAGACTTTTCAGCAAATGTGTTGCTGAAGATTTTCCAGTGTGCTGGCGCGTCAACAGTGAATTCGTATTTTGCTTTCAGATTTGGTTGATCAAAGCAGGCGAAAACTCGGCGGGCATCTGCAATTTCAAATTGCGAATAAAGATAAATCTCATTGTCTGCTGGATCAGTAAATTTATGCAGACCCTCACCAGTTTTTGAGTACGCACAGTTCGCGGTGACTTCTAGAACGTTTTCATCTTTTAGACCATTAAGTTGCAGACGAGTTCCATCAAATGAACTTGCATCGATTGCAACACCATTCAATGAGGCAGAGATAAGCTCTGGTGCGATTAAGTCAATCCAAGTTGAGCTACCTGCCTTCGCGTCAAACGAAACTCGAGTCACACTTTTGAAGTTGGCGTTATCTGCCACATCGGTTAGGTCTAAGTGAATTTCGTATTTCTTCGAAGAAACTGTTTTGGCGCGTAAAGCGCATTCTTCACGGGT
>JAPLBX010000006.1 GCA_026392535.1 Actinomycetota bacterium | reverse complement strand
CCTAGTGTCGATGTGGATAGGGCCGATGTCGGTTCAGTAGAAGTTAATTCCTCGCCACTCTTGGTTAGAGAATTTGATTCTGAACTTTCCTACTCAGGATTGATTGTCGCTGAAAAACTCTCTGTCGGTGGCACCATGATTCCAACTTCAGTAGCTCGAATCATGACTCCTTTGCAAACTTATGACGTCACTAAAAAACGAATTGATAGTGATGGAAATGCAATTATTACTACTCAAGAGCGTCATGACATAACTGTTGGAATGCAAATTGAAGTAAGTGGAGTGGGTTCTAGCCTCAATGGACTACACACTGTGACAGCGGTTTCTAGTCGCACGTTTTCTTTCGAAACCAAGGGTGCAACACTGGCAGAAACCAATGTCACTCCTTGGGGTGCGGCTGTTCATAAAGAAAAGGCAAGAATTACTTACACATCTTTAACCCCTGATGTTTGCACCCTGGTTTCGGCAAAGAATCCAGCCATCATCCCGCAGGCAAACGCAGGAGTATGTGAAGTTGAGATCTACTCACCTGCAGCAAATGGTTACGAAGAAGTATATGAATTCGTCAGCTTGCAAATGCTTATTCAAAAGAAGTCTTCAAAGCCACTTGGCGTAAGCGTGGCAAAGATTTCAAAGAATGGTGTCACAGTTTCTTGGCAAAAACCTTTCACAACCGGCAAGGCAAAACTGCTGCGCTACGAGGTTTCTTTCTACCGTGCCTCAAAGCCAAAACAAGTTCGGCTAACCCTCAAGGTTTCACCATACAAATTGAAAGTCATAACAACAAAACTTGCAGTGAATATGCCTTATATCGTCAGAGTCCGTGCGATTTCTGCGGCTGGTAAATCAGACCCAAGTAAAGATGTCCGCTTTAAAACTAAAAAGAAGAAGTAGTCGATTTAGTTAGCAACTTAATTAGTTGTTTTAGTGAGCTTCTTAATTAGTTGATTTAGTTGGCAACTTAATCAGTTGCAGGGTCGGTCACATCAAATGGGCCGGACCACATGTCAAAGCCAGGCTCGATATCAGTAATTGCATACGTACTGAGCGCAGCTCGAATATTTAAAGCGCTTGGATTAGGCAAGCAATCTCGCACGGTTCCGACTGTAAGAATTCCGTCTTCATCAAGATACAGCCAAGCAGAACATTGATCTCCAACTTCAAATCCACCTAGTTCAGATACAGTCATCTGAACACCTTCACTTGTTAGACACTCATCTACATCAGCAACGTAACTAAATTGCACCGCAGTTGTCCATTTCGTAGCTGCCCTAATTTGCATACTTAGTTGCGCCCCAAGCCCCGAATCGCGATTCCAAGCTTCACCAAAGCCGCAGCCATCAGTGCCAAAAACCTCTTTCGATTCCAGGTCAATCGCGACATCCCAAAAGCCATTCATTGGCTCATATGCAGTGACTCGCATAGTTTTCAAATCGCTTACAGGATTGTCCATCAGTTCGGTAACAAAATTGGCTGTCCACATTCGATATTTAGAATCATCACTCAAAGTGCCGAAATCCGGCACGATTGGATTTGTCAAAGTGTTTCTAAAGTGCAAATTAGAAACATCAACTTCCTGGGCTTGTCGATTATCTGCCAATTCGTTTCGAATTGTCCTTATCAAGTTTCGATAAGCTGTAATTCGAGTAAGAACCACTGGCGCCTTTGTTGCACATTCATCTGCATTTCCAAATGAGACCACACCTAATAAGAAGTATGAACTATGTAATCTGCCGACGAAGGGTCCGCCGGAATCCCCAAAACAAGCCGAGCTGTATGTGCCATTTGAATTCTTGCGGTTCACGCCAATTTGATATTTGGCATCGAAATCTCGGTATTCAGATTCAGCTTCAGAATTGAAAATTCCTTGCACTACCTTTCGCAGAAACTTTGCACTACGTTGCTTTTCGGTTTGACCCCATCCAAAAAGAACTGGCTTTTGAACCAACATTTTCTTGGCTTGCGCCTTAGTCGGTATCTTCAGATAGGCACTTGCACTTGCAGGGTTATATAAATCAATTAACGCTAAGTCACCTGCAAGTGTGTTTGAGTCAAAGTCGTAATACCGCGAGGTACGTGGCATAAGCACTTGGCCATGATCTGAACTAGCTGTTTGATTGCGGACTACTACATAACTTTCAAAATTCGCTGCAGCTTCAATGCAATGTGCAGCAGTAACAACCGTGTAGGGATCGATTAATGAACCAGTACAAAAGAATCCATCTGGTTGGCGATCAAACTGGGAATCGATTCCCCAAAATGAAACCACCCACGGTGCTTCGGTTGGGAGAACTTTCTTTGAATCTGGAAATGTGATTGCAGAAACTGCAGTTGTGCCAAACAAGAAAATTGCAAGTGCTGCAACCAACACCCGGCGCAGTGACGACAAATTCATGGAATAAAACTAT
>JAPLBX010000113.1 GCA_026392535.1 Actinomycetota bacterium | reverse complement strand
TGGTGAATTGCGCAGATTAGATAAGTTTTTGAGTTTCTATGAATCAGATGTAGCCGCCATAAACATTCATTTGGGCCAATCTGTAAATTAGAAAGATCTGAAGCAATTCCGACTACATCTTGGCCCGAAACAAAAACATATTTAGTGAAATCAAAATCAGGTAGTGAAACTAGCGAAACTGGCACTACCTCACTGACTCCCATTGTGAGAATCGGATATGCCTCCACAAGTTTGGCAATTCGTGGGATTAACGCAGATGTTTCAACCCTGCCGGCAATTTCAGCAATAGCAACTACGTTAGCCGCGAGACTGGATTCAGATTGAGTAATGCGCCAGGTGGCTAAGTCCCAACCTACGAGCGGCCGATTCATATTTATTGATCGAGTTCGGCCATGATTTCATCTGAAACATCAAAGTTCGCATAAACGTTTTGGACGTCGTCGCTATCCTCTAATGCATCGATGAGTTTAAAAATCTTTTTTGCACCATCAGCGTCTAATGGAATTAACAGGCTAGGAACCAAAGCTGAGTCAGCAGAGTCATATTCAATTCCAGCAGATTGCAAGGCGGTTCGCACCGCTACAAGATCTTGAGGTTCGCTAACTATCTCAAACACTTCGCCATGATTATTAACTTCTTGTGCTCCTGCGTCTAATACTGCATCCAGGACTGCATCTTCTGTTGTAGCAAGCGTCGGAACGATGATTACAGCCTTACGGCTAAACAAATAGGAAACCGATCCAGGGTCAGCCATATTCCCATCATTTCTACTCATCGCGGTTCGCACTTCACCTGCGGCACGATTTCGATTGTCAGTCAAGCACTCAACTAGAACTGCGACTCCTTGCGGACCGTAACCTTCGTACATAATGGTCTGCCAGTCTGCGCCACCTGATTCTGCGCCTGAACCACGTTTTAGCGCTCTTTCAATATTGTCAATCGGAACCGACGATTTACGAGCCTTTTGAATTGCGTCATAAAGGGTTGGGTTTCCTGAAGGATCCGGCCCGCCAATGCGTGCTGACACCTCAATCGCCTTAATAAGTTTCGCGAAAAGCTTCGCACGCTTGCCGTCAATCGCAGCTTTTTTGTGTTTTGTGGTTGCCCATTTGGAATGCCCAGACATGACTACAACCTTTCTAGGGATTGCGGTTGGTTTACTAATTTAATGAAATACTTGTGAAATCTAAGATCATTTGTTAGTTCTGGATGAAACGATGAAGCAATTACATTGCCTTGTTTAACAGCAACAACAGCGCCTTTATGTTGACCAGATTCAATTCTTGCCAAAACTTCAACATCTGATGAGAAATCTTCAACCCATGGTGCTCGGATGAACACTGCATTGAATTCTCCATCGGCAATTTCTGGCGCGTGTAGTTGAGCTTCAAAGCTATCAACCTGTCGCCCAAATGCATTGCGTCGTACCGTTATATCAAGGCCACCGAAAGTTTCTTGGTCTGAATTCCCATCAACCAATTTTGAAGCTAGCATGATCATCCCTGCACAAGAGCCATAAACTGGCATTCCTTTAGCGATTAAATCTCGGATTGGTTCAAGAACTTCAAAGGCCTTAGCGAGTTTGCTCATCGCGGTTGATTCCCCACCAGGAATTAATAGCGCATCAATAGTTTGAAGATCTTGCGGATTCTTTACAAAACTTATGCTGACTGCGCCAGCGTCTCGCAAACTGATTGCGTGTTCACGAAAATCACCTTGAAGTGCAAGAACTCCGATGCGTGGCATTACCAACCACGTTCAGCCAGGCGATGTGGGGCCGGAATATCAGATACGTTAATGCCAACCATGGCTTGACCCAAACCGCGTGAAACGTTTGCTAACACAGCTGCGTCATCAAATGCAGTTGTAGCTTTAACAATTGCCTTTGCACGAGCAGACGCTTCTTTTTCGGTTGCTCTAACACCAGGTGAATGATTGAAGATTCCTGAACCCACAAAAACACCATCTGCACCAAGTTGCATCATCATCGCTGCATCCGCAGGAGTCGCAATCCCACCGGCAGTGAAAAGCACTACTGGAAGTTTTCCATTTGCCGCAACCTCTTTAACTAATTCGTAAGGTGCTTGTAATTCTTTAGCTGCAACATAGAGTTCATCTTCGCGCATAGAGCTTAGTTTGCGAATTTCAGCATTTATCGAACGCATATGTGTAGTTGCATTCGAAACGTCGCCGGTTCCAGCTTCACCCTTTGAACGAATCATCGCTGCACCTTCATTGATGCGACGTAATGCTTCACCGAGATTTGTGGCACCACATACGAACGGAACTGTGAAGTCCCACTTGTCAATATGATTTGCATAATCAGCTGGTGTTAAAACTTCTGACTCGTCGATGTAATCGATACCCAGAGTTTGCAAAATTTGTGCTTCGACAAAATGACCGATACGTGCTTTTGCCATCACTGGAATTGTCACGGCAGCAATAATCTGGTCAATCATGTCAGGATCCGACATGCGAGCTACCCCGCCTTGAGCGCGAATGTCTGCTGGCACTCTTTCAAGTGCCATGACTGCCACTGCTCCGGCGTCTTCGGCTATTTTGGCTTGATCAGCGTCAACGACGTCCATGATGACGCCGCCTTTAAGCATTTCTGCCATACCGCGCTTAACGCGGGCCGTTCCTACAACTGGTTCTTGGTTACTCACAGGATTCCTCTTCCACCCCCATGGGGTGCGCGAAGTCTAAGCGCTGGCTTAAGAAGTTGCCGATTCGCTCGGGGTTGGGCTTTGGGTGCTCTTTGGGTACTTAATTGTGTAGGAATCGTGGTCTGCCAAAATCAACCACCAAGCATTACCCGTGGCCACTGCAATTTCCTTGCCGGACAAGGTGTACCAGCGAGGTAAGTCGTTGATTGTTGGTCGCTTCCAAATCGCCTTAATTATTGTTCCTTGAGTGAGCACAAATCCTTTACCTTCACCATAAGTCTTTGGATATGGCGTTGGAGAAAGTGCGTGAGTTTTGTATGGAAGCGGCATCAACTTTGTTTGCATCACGAAAACAGTGTCCGTAACGGCGTCCTCAAGCTGGCTATCACCAATTAAAGTTTTCAAATCTTCTTCGTAAACTTTCATGGTCCATTTCTTCAAACTTTTACTCCAGGTAAAAGTCTTTTTAGAGCCCGGCCATTCAGCACGGAACCAAGAAATCTCATCACCCTGAGTCGGAGTTGTGGAAAACTTCCAACCAATACGATCTCCAAGCAATGCGTTTTCTGGTTTTTCAATTCTTGCCAGAATGTCTTGATACTTGCCAAGCAGATTATGTGGAATGTATCTCGTATTGTCGCGGTAGTAGCCGGTGCCACCTTGAGGAGCGCCAACTAATTGCAAGGTAGATTTCCACAAGAACGGTGAAGTTTTGGATGATGCACCCGAGTAAGCGAGGCCTGGTCTAATAGGTCCTAAAGTTGTTGGTGCAGTGGATTGAAAAACTGCAAATAATCTAGTTAGCCCACCTTCAACTGGTTCAACAATGACAATATCTGCAAGATTTAACGACCATTGTGGACGCGCATCTGAAACATCGTCAATCTTTACAACCAAAGTTGGCACAGTCTCATCGACACAAAGACCCGTAAGAGGAGAAGTCCAACAAACTGTTTCAGTTGGCTGTGTGGAGACAGAAGTAGAAGGATTTGAACTTGGGCTTGCGCAGGCAGCAAGCAAAAGCGTAATTGCACCTAGAAACAATTTGCGATTCAAAATTTCCTACCTTCTACAGAGTGCTTAGTCCTTCAGGCACACGGTCATCGAGGTCTACAGTAGTAGGAACTTTCGTATGACCCGCCAATCTGAACAAGCGTACTGCAGTTCTTGAGTGCAACAATTGAGACGCACCGACAGCATCGTTGTGGAATCTTCTCGCCAATTGCACCCG